>JAICUZ010000074.1 GCA_025935595.1 Burkholderiales bacterium | reverse complement strand
GACTACGACCTTCAGCAGCACATCGAGGCGTCGGGCACGAAGCTCGAATGGGTCGGGCAGGACGAGCGGTACGTGCCGTACGTGATCGAGCCCGCGATCAGCGTCGTGCGCTCGGTGCTCGCGTTCCTGTGCGACGCCTACGACGAGGAGGTCGTCGCCGACCGGCCGCGTACCGTCCTGCGCCTTCATCCTCGTCTTGCGCCGGTGAAAGCGGCCGTGCTGCCGCTGATCGGCAAGGACACGGCGATGGTCGAGAAGGCACGTGCGTTGTACGAGGACCTGCGGCGCTCGATGTCGGCCGAGTACGACGACGCGGCCGCGATCGGGAAGCGCTACCGCCGTCAGGACGAGATCGGCACGCCGTGGGCGCTCACGATCGACGAGCAGACGCTCGCCGACGGCACGGTGACGCTGCGCGACCGCGACACGCTCGAGCAGGAGCGCATCCCGCTCGAGGGCGCGACGCGTCTGCTTGCTGACCGCCTCTCGGCGTCGTGAGCTGGGACGCACACGAGCTCGGCGGGCGGCCGTTGTTCGTGTGGTCGCCCTCCGACGCTTCCCGGGCGTACCCGACGGTCTACGTGCTACACGCGCACATGCGCTCGGCGCGCTGGTGGTTCAACGTCGATCCGTTCGTGCCGTCGTATCCGGAGGCGATCGACTCGCTCGCCCCGCAGGCCGTGGTCGTCCTCGCCGACGGCTGGACGGACCTGGGCGGCGGCCAGTGGATCGGCGAGCACGCGACGTACCTGCGCGACGAAGTCGTGCCCTTCGTCGACGGCGAGTATCCCACGACCGGGCTTCGTGGGCTGCAAGGGAAGTCGTCCGGCGGGTACGGCGCACTCGTGAACGCGATGGAACGGCCGGACCTCTTCCAGGCGGTCGCCGCACATGCGCCCGACGCGCTGTTCGAGGTGACGCTGGCCCACGGGTTCCCGGCCGCTGCGCGCGAGCTCCGAGAGCGGTTCGACGGCTCGCTCGACGCGTTCTGGGCGTCGTTCGAGGGACTGCACTCGCCCGGTGACGCGCTGATCGTCGAGCTCACCGCGGCGGCGCGCGCGTTCGGCGATGGATCTCTTCCGTTCGATCACCACGGTCGTGTGCTGCCGGCGTTCGAGAGCTGGCTCGAACGCGACCCGGTGCGGCTCGCCGCCGGCCACGACGAGGCCGTCCAGTCGTGGCGCGGCGTGTGGCTCGACGCAGGCCGACGCGACGAGTACTTCCTCGACCTCGGTGCATCGGCGTTGCGCGACGCACTGCTCGCGTCCGGCCTACCCGGCGAGCGGCTGCACTTCGAGCTCGTGGACGGGGGGCACGGCGGGATGAGCCACCGCTATCCCCTGTCGCTCGCGTGGTTGGTCGAGCGGCTGCAGGTGGCGTGACGCCGGGCGTCGCCGATCATGGCGGAGGCAGCCGCTCCATCACCTTCGCATTCGGGACACCGAACCCGAGCTTCTCGTACAGCGGATGCATGTCGCTCGTGTGCAACAGCCACTTGAGGCGCGTCAGGTCACCGCGCTCGACCATCTCGCGGAGCATCGCCTCCCCCAGCCCGCGACCCCGATGCTCCTCGAGCACGTACACGTCGGCGAGGTAGACGAACGAGACACCGTCCGTCACGGCGCGGCAGAAGCCGATCTGCTGCTCGCCGTCGTAGAGGCCGACGACCCGCGCCGCCTCGTCGATCAGCCTGTCCTGCGTCTCGCGCTGGCGTCCGGCCGCCCAGTAGCTCTCGTCGCAGAGATAACGGTGGACCTCGGCGCGGTCGATGCGAGTCTTGTCGTCGTCGAGCTCGAGCCCGGCCGCGAGGACGCGCTTCACGCGGACAGCGTCCTCAGCCTGAAGCCGCCGTGCTCCTCGTAGGACGACGTGATCACGGCGAGCGCGTCGCGCGAGGCCCGCTCGGACAGTGCGGCGTCGTGAGCGTCCGCAAGCGGCGTCGAGAGCAGGCGCTCGATCCCGACGAGACCGTCGTCGGACAGGCGCAGCGCGCCGGTTCCATGATCGGAGCAGACCGCGCCGCCCGCGCGCGCCGAGAACCCGACGAGCTCTGCGGCGCCGCACTCGACGCAGCTCGTGACGTGCGGCAGGTATCCGGCGAGCCACAGCAGCTTCAGCTGGAAGCTGAGCGCGAGCGCGTCCGCCGCCGGCTGCGTCTTCCTCGGCTCGACCTCGTCGAGCAGGTCGAGGAACTTCGCGAGCGCCCCGAACGCGCGCTCGTTGGCTTCCGGCTCGCCGAAGAGCCGCAGCATCGCCTCGGCCCCGATCAGCCCGACGTTCAGCCGGTAGGAGTCCTCGCGCGCTGCGTGATGCGACCGAAGAAGCTCGACGCCGGTGATCGTCTGCAGCTCCCCCGCTCCCTGGTGAAGCATCAGCTCGACGTGCGAGAGCGGCTCGAGCCGCGCGCCGAAACGAGACTTCGTCTTGCGAAGGCCCTTCGCGATCGCCCCGATGCGCCCGCGGTCCGCCGTGTACAGGTGGAGGATGCGGTCCGCCTCGGAGAACCGCATCGACCGGAGGACGATCGCCTCGGTCTTGTACGTGCGCCCGGCCATTGTGGACGAGTCTAGAGACGAAGGCGGGGAATCCTGTCTCCAACTTATGCGTTGCAACTGGTAGTGGCCAGGATACGGATGTATACGACCGAGTGGTGCGGCTACTGCGTCCGCGCCAAGGCGCTGCTCGATGCCCGCGGGCTCGATTATGACGAGGTCGATCTCGGCGACGACCCCGCGTTTCGGGCGCGGCTCAACGAGCTGACGGGCGGCTGGACCGTCCCGCAGATCGTCGTCGACGACCGCGTGATCGGAGGCTACGCCGAGTTGCGGCTTCTCGATCGGGACGGCCGGCTCGAGCTGCTCCGCGCGGCCTGACGGCCGTCGAGGCGCTGGCACGTCGGGCAAAACCACGTCCCGCGCCCGGCGACGCGAATCTTGTCGATGGGCGTCCCGCAACGGTCGCACGGCTCGCCGCCACGGCCGTAGACCTTGAACTCGTGCTGGGCGCCTCCCTCGGTGCCGTCGGGCAGGCGGTAGTCCCGGAGCGTCGAGCCCTGGCGGCGGATGCCGGCCCGCAGCGACTCGCGGATGCCCTTGTAGAGCGCCTGCACCTCTTCGGCGTCGACCTTCTCGGCCGGCGTCAGCGGGTGGATCCGCGCCCGCCAGAGCGCCTCGTCGGCGTAGATGTTCCCGACGCCGGCAACCGTCCGCTGGTCGAGGATCGCTGCTTTCACGGGCGCGCGGCGTCCCGCCAGGCGCTCGGCGAGGTGCTTCGCGCGATACGCCGTCGCGAGCGGCTCGCGCCCCACACGCGCGTCGACGTAGGTGTCCACCTCGTCCGGCTCGAGCAGGAGCCAGGTTCCGAATCGTCTGACGTCTCGATAGGCAACAGCCGACCCGTCGTCTAGAGTGACAACGGCTCTCCGATGGGCGTCATCGGGCAACGGCGTCCCGTCGGTGGAGGTGAGGAACGACCCCGTCATCCGGAGGTGAACCAGGAGCGCACGACCAGACTCGAACCGAACAATCAAATATTTGCCGCGACGATCGACCAGCGCGACGCGCTCGCCATCGAGCTCATGTGCGACCTCGAGCGGGTCGAGCGGACGTGTCAGCCGTGGATCGGCGATCCGAACGGTCTCGAAGACCCGGCCTTCGAGGACGGGCGCCAGCCGCCGGCGAACAGACTCGACCTCGGGCAGCTCGGGCATGTTCGCACCGTAGCCGGATGCGTCTAGTCGACGACCTCGAGCAGCACGTGGCGCTCGTGCGGAGCCGTGTCGGCGAGCTGGTAGGCCGCGAGGACGTCGCTTGCCGCTTCGTCTGCTTGTGCGTCCGTTCGAGCGTGGACCTCGGCCAGGACATCGCCCGCGGCCACCTCTGCCCCGCGCTTCGCGTGGCAGACGATCCCAACCGCGTGATCGACGGCATCCTCTTTCGTCCGGCGGCCCGCGCCGAGATGCACGGCAGCGTTGCCGATCCGGATCGCCGAGAGGTCGTGGACGTGACCCGCTCTGGGAGCGGTGACCTCGCGTACGGTGGGCGCACGTGGAAGCGCAGCTTCGTCGCTCGTTCCGCCCTGCGCCTCGATCCACCGGTTCCACGTCGCCTCGGCGCTCCCGTCGGCGATCGCCTGCTCGGCGCGACGACGTCCTTCCGTCTCGTCCACGTCGAGGTCGGACAGCGCAAGCAGCTTGCCGCACGCGTCGAGGACGAGCTCGTGGAAGTCGGCCGGTCCACGTCCGCGCACGGTCTCGAGCGCCTCGAGCACCTCGAGGCTGTTCCCTACCGCAGCGCCGAGCGGCTGGTCCATGTCCGTGAGGAGGCAGACGACCTCGCGCCCCGCCTGCCGGCCGAGCGCGATCATCGCCTCCGCCAGCCTGCGGGCGTCGTCGATCGTCCGCATGAAGGCGCCGTTCCCGACCTTGACGTCGAGGACGATCGCCTGCGCGCCGGCGGCGAGCTTCTTCGACATGATCGACGCCGCGATCAGCGACAGCTGGTCGACCGTCGCGGTGACGTCGCGCAGGCCGTAGAGCAGCTTGTCCGCAGGCACGAGGTCGCCGGTCTGGCCGACGATCGCCGTGCCGACCTCGCGGACCTGCGCGATGAACTCGTCGAGCGTCAGCTCGGTGCGGTAGCCGGGGATCGACTCGAGCTTGTCGAGCGTGCCGCCGGTGTGGCCGAGCCCGCGGCCGCTCATCTTCCCCAGCGGAACGCCGCAGGCGGCGACGACCGGCGCCACCGCGAGCGATGTCTTGTCGCCCACCCCGCCGGTCGAGTGCTTGTCGACGACCTTGCGGCCGAGCGCACCGCTCATGTCGATCGTCTCGCCACTCCGGATCACCGCGTCGGTCAGGACGTAGGTCTCGTGCGGCGTCAACCCCCGGAAGAAGACGGCCATGCAGAACGCCGCCATCTGGTAATCGGGCACCTCTCCGCGCGCGTAGCCGAGGATCAGCTCGGCGAGTTCGTCGTCTCCCAGCTGCTCACCGTCGCGCTTGCGCTGGATCAGCTCTGCTGCGCGGATCATTTCGCCGCGACGAAGATCGTCGTACGTCCGTGTACTCGGAACGGGAACGCGATCTCGTCTGGAAGCGGGCGGGTCTCGTACGAGAGCGATCGCCGATACGCCTCGAGGGTCTCCCGCTCGTCGACGACCGCGACCACCTCGGCATCGGTTCGTTCGACATCGCGGAACTGACGACGGAGAATCGCCTCGCCGTTCTCCGCGTTGAACTGCTTCTCGAATCCTTCAAGGGCGCCGAAGAGCTCGCGCAGCTCCTCGATGTGCCGAAGCGAATTCGTCACTGCGACGAGGCGTCCACCGGTGCGGAGAACGCGGGCCACCTCTGCCAGCGCGCGGTTCACATCCGGGACGTGGTAGAGCATCCAGGCCGCCACGACGGTGTCGAACGACTCAGCGACAAACGGCAGGTCTTGAGCGTCGCCGACACGAGCCTCGAGCACACCTCTCGCCCTTGCAAGCTCCACCATGCGCTCCGACTGGTCGAGGAAGGTGACGCGGGCACCGAGCGCGGTCTGCATCCATTCGGCCAGCTCTCCCTGGCCGCCGCCGATCTCGAGCACATCGTGCGGCTCGAGCGACTCCAAGATGCGCGCGAGGACGACCGGCGCATTGTCCCCCTCGAGGTTCGTCCAGAGCGCCTGCCGCGCGCGCAAGTTGTCCTCGCTGCGGTACTGCTCCGCCACCGTTGCCGGGTCGTCTCGTCCCGTCATGCCGCCTTCCTCGCAACGAAGACCGAGCATCCGCTTCTCGCCTTCAACGGCAGCGTCAGGTCGGCAGGGAGGTTGTCGGCGAAGGGCGACATCGCGATCGACGCGCGGACGTAGTCGTCGACCTGTGTCCGGTTCTCGAAGATCACGTCGCCGTCGACGTCGATGCGGTCGACGGCCGCGAAGTGACGGAGCAGCTGGTCCCGGCCATCTTCCCGTGTGAACTTCGAAGGCGACGGACCGCTGCCGACGAGATCGCGGAGCTCTTGCAGGTGGTACCGCGAGTTCGTCGTCGCGAAGAGCACACCGCCGTCGCGCAGGACACGTGCGATCTCCGCGAAACCTCGGTCGAGGTCCGGCACGTGGTAGAGCATCCACGCCGCCACGACGGCATCGAACGACCCGTCCTCGAACGGAAGCTCCTGCACGTCCGCGACGCGGGCGTCGGCCCCGGCCTTCCGCGCCAGCTCGACCATACGCGGGGAGAGATCGGTGGCGATCAGCTCGGCTCCGGTGTCGCGGACGATCCACGCGGCGAGCTCTCCCCACCCGCAGCCGACCTCGAGGACGCGTGACGGGGCGGCCGCGATGATCGCAGTGACGAGCGGCACGCGCGCGTCCTGGGCGGTGCCGACGCCCGCAAACCCGCGTGCGCGGCGCTTCAGCCGGTTCTCGTCCGCGTATTCGGCTGCGACGAGCGCGGGGTCGTCCAGGCGGGTCACGGCTGGACGAACGATGTGCCGGGAACTCCGCGCGGCGCGCTCTTGCCGCCGAGCCAGGCGTTCACCGTGGCGCCCACGTCTGCGAACTCGCCGTCCTCGTGGATCCTTCCCGCAGCGTTCCGGCCCTCGACGTAGGCGAGCAGCAGCGCGTGCTCGCGACTGTGGTCGGTCGACGGCGTCGTCGGGTCGCAGCCGTGATCGGACGTGAGGATCAGCAGGTCGTTCGGGCGCAAGGCGTCGAGCAGATCCGGCAACCGCCGGTCGAAGTCCTGCAGGCAGCGATGGAAGTTGACGGGGTCGTTTCGGTGGCCCCAGAGCGAATCGGTCTCGACGAGGTTCGTGAAGACCAGGCCGTCGTCGATCGTACGTAGGAGCTCCTCGGTGCGTTGGATGCCGTCGACGTTCGACTTCGTCGGGAACTCCTCGTCGACGTCCTGATGCGCGAAGATGTCGCCGATCTTCCCCACCCCGTACACCTTGTGGCCCGCATCTCGGACGAGGCTCAGGTAGTTCGGGCGCTTCGGTTGCAAGGAGAAGTCGTGCCGGTTCGGTGTGCGTTCGTACGACCCGGGCTCGCCGGTGAACGGTCGAGCGATGACGCGACCGACCGCATGCTTGCCCGTGAGGATCTCGCGCGCTGTGCCGCATGCGCTGTAGAGCTCCTCGAGTGGGACCGTCTCCTCGTGCGCGGCGATCTGGAAGACCGAGTCCGCGCTCGTGTAGACGATCCACTTGCCGGTGCGCTGATGCTCTTCGCCCAGCTCCTGGATGATCTCGGTCCCGCTCGCCGGCTTGTTGCCGAGCACGCCGCGCCCGGTGCGGTTCATGAACGGATCGATCACGTCGTCGGGGAATCCGAGCGGATAGGTCGGCATCGCCTGCGGCGTCACGACGCCCATGAGCTCCCAGTGGCCGGTCGTCGTGTCCTTGCCCTTCGACCGCTCGACGAGGCGGCCGGCGATTGCCGGTGCGCCGGGCTGCGGCGCGCACCCTTCGAGCGGCTCGATGTTGCCGAGACCGAGCGCCTCCAGCGTCGGCAGGTCGAGCCCCCCAACGGCGCGAGCGACGTTCGCAAGCGTGTTCGACCCCTCGTCCCCGAACTCCGCAGCATCCGGCAGCTCACCCGCGCCGACGGCGTCCAAGACGATCACGCAGGCCCTCGCCATTACCCGAAGCTATCCTAGTTCCGTGGAAAACGTGCTCGGACTGATCGGCCTCGCGGTCTTCATCGTCGTGATGATCGCGCTCGCGGCAGGCGTCACATGGGTCGTGGTGCGTGTGAGCCCCAACCCGAACAAGAAGCGCGCGGCCTCTTAGACGGCGCTCAGAGGGAGCACGTCGCGAAGCGGCGTGTAGTCGATGCCGTGCGCCTCGGCGACGGCCTCGTACGTCAGCTTCCCGTCGATCGCGTTGACGCCCTTCGCGAGCGCCGGGTCGGCATCGACGGCCGCGCCAAGGCCGTTCCCTGCAATTGCCTCGACGTACGGAAGCGTCGCGTTCGTCAGCGCCTTCGTCGAGGTGATCGGCACAGCGCCCGGCATGTTCGCGACGCAGTAGTGCGTGACGCCGTCGACGAGGTACACCGGGTCGGCGTGTGTCGTCGCGTGTGACGTCTCGAAGCAGCCCCCCTGGTCGATGGCGACGTCGACGACCACTGCGCCGTCCTTCATCGACGAGATCATCTCGCGTGTCACGAGCTTCGGCGCGACGGCGCCGGGGATGAGCACGGCGCCGATGACGAGGTCGGCGTCCTCGATCGACGAGGCCACCTGAAGGCTCGAGCTCATCAGCAACGTCACTCGTCCGGAGAGGACTTCTTCGAGGTGGCGCATCCGGTCGATCGACCGCTCGAGGATCGTCACCTGTGCGCCGAAGCCGAGCGCGATCACGGCCGCGTTGTAGCCGACGACCCCGCCGCCGACGATCACGACCTTGCCGGGAGCAACGCCGGGAACGCCGCCGAGCAAGAGCCCACGCCCGCCCATCGGCTTCTCGAGGAAGTACGCGCCGGCCTGCGGGGCGAGCCGGCCCGCCACTTCCGACATCGGCGCGAGGAGCGGCAGCGACCGCCCGACCTCGACGGTCTCGTACGCGACCGCCGCGATCCCCGAGTCGATCAGGGCACGCGTGAGCGGTTCGTCGGCCGCGATGTGCAGGTACGTGAAGAGGATCAGTCCCTCGCGCAAGCGGCGGTACTCCGGCTCGATCGGCTCTTTCACCTTCAGGACGAGCTCGGAGCCTTCCCACACCTCGTCGACCGAGACGATCCGCGCGCCCACCCGCTCGTAGTCGGCGTCCGCGAAGGAGCTGCCGACACCGGCGCCCTGCTCGATCGCGACGTCGTGACCGCGGTTGCGCAGCTCGAGCGCCCCCGCGGGTGTCAGCGCGACGCGGTACTCGTCCGGCTTGATCTCCTTGGCGACGCCGATCCTCATGCCGCGGGCAAGCCTACAGATGGCGGTCTCGCGCCAGAAGCAGCAGGCCGATGAGCGTCTTCGCGTCCGAGATCTCGTCGATCAGGTGCGCCACGTCGGCGAACGGGAAGCGGGCGACTTCCAATTCCTCGTCATCGTCGGGCGTCGCCTCACCCCGGTGCAGCCCAGTCGCGAGGTAGAGGTGCACGCGCTCGTCGGTGAATCCCGCAGAGGTGAAGAACGTCGTCAGCTCCGCCCACTCGCCGCCGTGCAAACCGGTCTCCTCCGCGAGCTCGCGGCGGGCCGCCTCGAGCGGCGACTCGCCGTCGTGGATGAACCCGGCCGGCAGCTCGAGCAGGCTGGCGTCGACCGGAACACGACGTTGGCGCACGAGATTCAGCTGCCCGTCGAGGTCGACCGCGACGACGGCGGCAACCGGCGCGTGCACGACGACATCGCGCCCGTCGCGCCGCTCGACACGGAAGATGGGTCCCTCATAGAGCGTCATCGGCAAGATCCTGACGGATGACCCGCGTCGTGATCGCGACACCACTCGAGCCCGAGCTCGTCGAGCGCCTCCGCGCGGTCGACGAACGTCTCGACGTCGTGTTCGAGCCGGAGTTGCTCCCGGCCCCGCGATGGGCCTCCGACCACATCGGCGATCCGTCGTTCGCGCGCACGCCCGAGCAGGAAGCGCGGTTCACCGAGCTCGTCGCGAGCGCGGAGGTCGTGCTGGGCTACCCGCGGGAGGACCCGGCACAGATCTCCTGGCTCGTGCGCACGGCACCGCGGCTCCGCTGGGTGCAGGCGACTTTCGCGGGCGCGGGTCAGCAGCTCGCAGCCGCTCGTCTCTCACGCGAGGACGTGGAGCGGATCGCCTGGACGAGCTCGGTCGGCATTCACGTCACGCCGCTCGGGGAGTGGGCTCTGTTCGGCATCCTCGCGCTCACCAAGGGGTTGCCCCGCCTCGAAGCCGACAAGCGCGAACGGCGCTGGGCGCACTATCCGGTGGACGAAGCTCGTGGGACGACCGTGCTGATCGCCGGTCTCGGAGAGATCGGCCGGGAAGTCGCACGCCTCGCGGAGGCATTCGGCATGAACGTACTCTCCACCCGCCGGAACGTCGGCGACCTGGACGAGCTCCTGCCGCGTGCCGACTCGCTGGTGATCACCCTGCCGCTGACCGACGAGACACGCGGGATGTTCGACCGCCGACGGATCGGTCTCATGAAACCCGGCGCGATCGTCGTCAACATCGGTCGTGGCCCTGTCGTCGACGAGGAAGCGCTGATCGAGGCGCTCCGCTCCGGTCACATCCGCGGCGCGGCGCTCGACGTGTATG
>JAICUZ010000039.1 GCA_025935595.1 Burkholderiales bacterium | reverse complement strand
CGTGGAAGGCGCGAGCCTCCAGGAGAAGGTCGTGATCATTCTCGGTGGGGCGAACCTGATCGCCGACGGCTTCAGCATGGCGGTCAGCAACTTTCTCGGTTCGCGCGCCGAGCGTCAGCAGCGAGAGCGGGCGCGCCGCCGCGAGGAGATGCAGATTCGCCTCGTGCCGGAAGGCGAGCGCGAGGAGATCCGGCAGATCTTCGCCGCGAAAGGGTTCGAGGGCCGCGATCTCGACCGCGTGGTCGAGGTGATCACCTCCGACCCCTCGGTCTGGACCGAGACGATGATGAGCGACGAGCTCGGCTTCGGCTCGTCCGAGCACAACGAGTTTCGCGCCGCCGCCGCCACACTGGTCGCGTTCCTTGCGGTCGGCTTCCTGCCGCTGCTGGTGTTCGTCTACGACCTTGCGGCGCCCGGCCACGTCGCACACGCGTTCCGGTGGAGCGCGCTGATGACGGGTGTCGCGTTCTTCGCCGTCGGCGCCTTGAAGTCTCGTTTCGTCGATCAGTCCTGGTGGCGCTCCGCGCTCGAGACGCTTGTGGTGGGAGGCGTCGCGGCTGCGCTCGCCTTTGCGGCGGGAGACGTGCTGCAGAAACTCGCCTGAGCTAGCGGCGGCCTCGAACGAGCAGCTTCTTCGCCTCGTCTGCCCAGAGGACGACGCTGGCGAGCCCGACGCACATGAGCCAGTCTGCGGGCGTGAGCGGCGTCGTCTTGAAGGCGCTGTTCAAGAAGGCAACGTGCACCACGGCGATCTGGAGGGCGACGGAGATCGCGATCGCGCCCCACAACCACCGGTTGGTGAACAGGTGACGGAAGGCGCTCGTCCGATCCGAGCGCGCGTTGAAGCAGTTGAAGAGCTGGGCGAGCACGAGCGTCGTGAACGCCATCGTGCGCGCCTCGACGATGTCGCCGGAGCCGTCGAGCAGGCCGCCGGGAAGTCGGAGCTCGAGCGCGACCAGCGTGACGATCGCCATGACCGATCCGACCCAGAAGATCCCCAGCCACATCTCGGCGTCGATCACGCGGTCGGTGAGCTTCCGAGGATGACGCGCCATCACGTCGTCAGGCGGCGGGTCGAAGCCCATCGCAAGTGCCGGCGCGCTGTCGGTGAGCAGGTTGATCCAGAGAATCTGCGTCGCGAGGAGCGGCACCGCGATCGCTTCGCCCGTGTTCTCGAGGCCGAGGGCTCCGGCAAGCACGACGCCGAAGAACATCGTGAGGACTTCGCCGATGTTCGACGAGAGCAGGAAGCGCAGGAACTTGCGGATGTTCGAGAAGATGCCGCGCCCCTCGCGGACGGCGGCGACGATCGTGGCGAAGTTGTCGTCGGCGAGGATCATGTCGGCCGCCTCTTTCGTCACGTCGGTGCCGGCGATCCCCATCGCGACGCCGATGTCGGCCGACTTCAGCGCCGGTGCGTCGTTCACGCCGTCGCCGGTCATGGCGACGATCTGACCATCGGCTTGGAGCGCGTCGACGATGCGAAGCTTGTGCTCGGGCGCGACGCGCGCGTAGACGGACACCTCCCGCACGGCGGCCTGCAGCGCGTCGTCACTCATCGACTCGAGGTCGGTGCCGGTGAGCGCGCTGCTGCCTGGACCCGCGATGCCGAGATCGCTTGCGATTCGAGCCGCTGTTCGCGGATGGTCACCGGTGATCATGAGGACGCGGATCCCGGCCGCGGAAGCCTCGGCGATCGCATCACGAGCCTCCGCGCGGGGCGGATCGAGGATGCCGACGAGTCCGAGGTACACGAGCTCGCGCTCGAGCGACTCGTCCGCGGGCGGCCGGGACGCGCCCGGAAGCGGCCGGTAGGCGACGGCCAACGTGCGCAGCGCGCGCTCGGCGAGCTGCTCCACGGTTGCAAGCAGTGCGCGTCTTCGCTCGTCGTCGAGCGGCCGCACCACTTCGGCTGCGCGTTCGGCCGTGCAACGTGCGAGCAGAACGTCGGGCGCGCCTTTCGTGACCACCGCGACGCCGAGCTCGCCCTCGAGGTCCGCCTCGACGGTGCTCATCAGTTTCCGCTCGGACGTGAACGGAACCTCGGCCAGCCGCTCGAACCGTGTCTCTCGCGCTTCGTGCAGGCCCGCGATCTTCGCTTCGGCGACGAGGAATGCAGCCTCCGTGGGGTCGCCCTGAATCGTCCACGTGCCGTGCTCCTCGCGGAGGACGGCGTCGTTGGCGAGGCTCCCACCGACGAGCAGCGCGCGGATCTCGTCCAGCAGAACAGGATCGTCGAGTGGCCGTCCGTCCACGCGAAGCTCGCCGTCGGGCCGGTAGCCGCTGCCCGTGACCTCCGCTTCACCGGACGGGGTGATGACCCGTTCGATCGTCATCTCGTTCTTCGTGAGCGTTCCGGTCTTGTCCGAGCAGATGACCGAGGCCGAACCGAGCGTCTCGACCGATGACAGTCTCTTCACGATCGCTCGCCGGCGCGCCATCCGCTGGACGCCCAACGCGAGCACGACGGAGAGGATTGCGGGCAGACCCTCCGGCACGGCTGCGACGGCGAGCGAGACACCGACGAGCAGGACCGACGCGGCGTCCGATGCAGTGTCGATGTCCGCTGTGAGCAGGATCGCTGCGACGACCACCGCGGCGATCACGATCACGGCGATGCCGAGCATGTGCCCGATCCGGTCGACCTCCCGCTGAAGCGGCGTTTCCTGCTCCTCGGTGCGGCCGAGGAGCGTGGCGACGGCGCCCATCTCGGTCGCCATCCCGGGCGCCGTTACGACTGCACGCCCACGCCCGCGCGCGACCGACGTGCCGGCGAAGACCATGTTCACCCGGTCTCCCAGCCCGGTCGGCTCGGCGAGCGCAGCGACGTCTTTCAACACCGCTTCGCTCTCGCCCGTCAGCGCGGCCTCGGCGACCGTCAGCGACGCCGCCTCGACGAGGCGACCGTCGGCGCTCACGGCGTCGCCCTCCGCCAGCAGCATGACGTCGCCCGGAACGACCTCGGTCGCCGCGATCCGTTCTTCCCGTCCGTCACGGACGACGGTCGCAGCGGCCGCCGCCATCCGCTGGAGCGCCGCGACCGCGTGCTCTGCGCGCGTTTCCTGGACGTAGCCGAGCACACCGTTGAGGACGACGATCACTGCGATCACGACTGCCTCGTACGGAACGCCGTCGGCGCCCTCCGCCGCCCACGACGCGAACGAAACGACGACGGCCGCCAGGAGCAGGTAGATCAGCGGGTCGGCGAACTGGCCGAGCAGCTTCCTCCACGCGGGCGCTACCGCCGCCGTCTCCAGCCGGTTGGGCCCATGCGCGCTCAGGCGTGAGTCGGCCTCCGCGGAGGTCAGCCCGTTCCGGCTGTCCGTACCTGCCTCGGCAGCGACCTCCGCTGCTTCACGGCACCACGGCTTGGTCACGGCCGGCGCACTCACCAGGCGATTCTGCCTCCGGCCCGCAGAAAGACGCGCCGGCGCTATGCCCGGTGAAGCTCAAGACTCCGTCTGGGCCGTGGCGCCGCCTGCGATGCGACGGCGGCGGACGCGATCGACCACCACTGCCGCGAGCGCAGCGAGCCCGATCGTCCCGACGACCATCACGAAGACCTTGAGCGCCATCGACGTGTCCTTCCAGGTGTGGGCCTGCGTCACCTCGACCAGGAACTGGAGCCCGAGGATGGTCGCCGCGATCATGCTCCCGCGGCGCCAGAACCAGGCGCCGCACGCGAAGAAGAGGGCGGCGAAGACGGCGGCGGCGATTCCGGTGTCGACGATGTCGACGGTTTCCGTGACCGCGAGGACAAAGGTGACAGCGAGCAGCAGGTTGCGAGCGTTCATGGGATCTCCTCTGCGTAGTGGCACTCCGAGGCTACGAGGCCGTCGGTTCTCCGTCGTCGGCGCCTGACCTGATTCGGCGTAGCCTGCCGGGGTGATCTTCGAGGGGCGCAGATCCACCCACGGTTTGATGACAGACCACGCGCCGCGACTTACGCTTGGCCGGGTGAGCGCGACCCTGCACCTTCGTCGGTTTCGGATCGAGCCGCGGCTGCTCGATCTCGTCTTCGCCGTCGTGTTGACGGCGTTCGGCGGAGCACAGGTGCTGGTCGGCCACCTGGCGGTCGGCGGGCGGTTGGTGCCCGGATTGGCGGTACCGGTTCTCGGCGCGGCGGTCGCGCTGCGCCGCCGCTTCCCGGCGACGGCGGGGACGGCGGCGACGGTCGTCCAGTCGCTGACGATCGCGCTGCACGGCGATCCGCAGGTCGTGTCGAACGCGATCGCGTACTTGCTCGCGCTCTATGCGTTGGCGGTCTGGACCCCGACTCCACGCTTCGTCGCAGGGCTGACGGTCGGGGTCGCGACATTGCTCGTGCCGTCGAGCCACGGCGGGCGTGTGCTCTGGACGCTCGTCACCCTGGTCGTCGTCTTGATCGTGCGCCAGGTGGTCCGCGATCGCGACCGGAGGGCCGAGCTCGCCGAGCGGCACCGCGACCTCGCCGCGCGAGAGGCGGTGGCGGAGGAGCGCGCGCGGGTCGCGCGCGAGTTGCACGACGTCGTCGCGCACAGCGTCAGCGTGATGGTGATCCAGGCGCAGGCCGGCCCGCGGCTGCTCGGCGACCCTGAAGGGTTGCGCGGCGTCTTCGGCTCGATCGAGTCGAGCGGGAAGGAGGCGCTTGCGGAGCTGCGCCGGCTCCTCGGGATCCTGCGGATGCCCGACGGCCGCCCCGAGCTCGACCCGCAGCCGGGGCTCGGCTCGCTCGATGCGCTGGTCGACGGGGTGCGCGCCGCGGGACTGCCCGTCGAGGTGCGGGTCGAGGGCACGCCGCGCGACCTGCCGGTGGGTGTCGACCTGTCGGCGTATCGGATCATCCAGGAGGCACTGACGAACTCGCTCAAGCACGCCGGGCCGGCCGAGGCGGAGGTGATCCTGCGTTACGGCCCGTCGTCGCTCCAGCTCGAGGTCGTCGACAACGGCTCGGCCGGCGAGGCGAGCATCGAGGGAGCCGGCCACGGTCTCGTCGGGATGCGCGAGCGCGTCGCGCTGTACGGCGGCGAGCTTCGGACCGGAACCCGCAACGGCCACGGATACGCGGTGCGGGCGATCCTCCCGCTCGGCCGCGGCCTGTGACGATCCGCGTCCTGATCGCAGACGATCAGGCACTCGTCCGCACCGGGTTCCGCGTCATCCTCGAGGCCGAGCCGGACCTCGACGTCGTCGGCGAAGCGGCAAACGGCCGCGACGCCGTCGACGCGGCGCAGTCGTTACGGCCCGACGTCGTCCTCATGGACATCCGGATGCCCGGAGGCGATGGCATCGAGGCGACGCGCATCCTGACGCGAGAGCAATCGTCGGCGCGCGTGCTGATCCTGACCACCTTCGATCTCGACGAGTACGTCTACGAGGCGCTTCGCTCCGGAGCAAGCGGCTTCCTGTTGAAAGACGCGGGGGCGGACGAGTTGCTGCATGCCGTCCGCGTGATCGCCGCCGGTGACGCGCTCCTGTCACCATCGATCACGCGTCGTCTGATCACCGACTTCGCGAGACGTCCTCGACGATCGGAACATCCTCCGGCGCTCGCGGAGCTCACGCCGCGCGAGTTCGAGGTGTTGAAGTTGGTCGCGCGCGGCCTTTCGAATTCCGACATCGCCAAGTCACTCGTCGTCGGCGACGCAACCGTGAAGACGCACGTCGCCCGCATCTTCGCCAAGCTCGACGTGCACGACCGCGCCCAAGCCGTGGTCCTGGCATACGAGAGCGGGCTCGTCGAGCCGGGCTCCAGCGAGACCGACCACGAGAGTGCGAGCAGATGATGTCTGCATCGTCGGCACGTCCGGGAACTCGGCCGACGAGCTGACACTCTCGCCGCAGGCTCAGGGTTTTCCCTCGATCTGAGCGATCTCAGGGTGATCCCCGAAGGCACGAGTTCGAGCCGGTGCTTCGATCGCTTCCGAGACGAAATCCGCGACGACGGAGGAAGCATGAGAAGCCACATCACGAGACCCATGTTGGTGATTGCCTTGACCGCAGCGGTGTGTGCTGTGGGCGCGACCGCGGTCACGGCACGGGCGGACGGCATTACGCCGAGCCGGCTAGAGGCGGCGGGCTGGACCTGCATCCAGCCGCGACTCGATCCGACACTCACGCTGTGCGCGCCGCCCGGCGTCGGCCTGCCGCCGCTTCCCGGAACGCCCGGCTTCGAGAACAGAGCGCCGTCCTACGAGGTCCTCGTCTTCGACAACGCGACGGGCGCCTTCATCGGCACCCAGCACCTGCTCAGGCCCGACATCTACGAGCGCGGAACGCCGCCGTGCCCGCAGCAACCGGGCGGCGAGTACATCTACAACTCCCGAAACGACCTCTGGTTCTGCCTTCGCAGCTGAGCGTCGGACTCGAGCCTTCGATCCCCTCCTCACCACGAACGTGAGGAGGGGATCGCGTCAACGTCTCAGGTCGAGCCTGCGGAGAAATTGGGCGTTCAGCGCGACGACGATCGTCGACAAGCTCATCAGAATCGCCCCGACGGGCGGCGGCAAGATGAAGCTCCACGGTGCGAGCACTCCGGCAGCGAGTGGGATCGCGACGACGTTGTACCCCGCCGCCCAAACGAGGTTCTGAATCATCTTCCGGTAGCTCGCGCGCGAGAGCGTGACGACGCCGACGACGCCGCGAGGATCGTCCGACGCGAGGATCACGCCTGCCGACTCGATCGCGACGTCGGTGCCCGCGCCGATCGCGATGCCGACGTCGGCGCGGGCGAGCGCCGGAGCGTCGTTGACCCCGTCGCCGACCATCGCGACTCGATGGCCGCGCTCCTGCAGTTCGCGGACATGTCGCTCCTTGTCCTCGGGGAGGACCTCGGCGAACACTTCGTCGATGCCGAGGTCGGCGGCCGCCGCGTCGGCGACCTGTTGCGCATCGCCGGTGATCATCGCGACTCGGATCCGCAGATCGTGCAGCCGCTCGACCGCCTCACGCGCTTCGGGGCGCAGACGATCCTCGAGAGCGAGCGCTCCGGCGACTGCGTCTTCGCGGACGAGATAGAGAATCGAGGCGCCGCGCCGTTGCCAGGCTTCTGTTTCCGGCCGCAGCTCGTCCGGTACGCCGACACCGCGCTCGCGTAACAGGGCCGGGCCGCCGACCGCCATGCGCATGCCGTTCAGCGACGCTTCGACACCGCGGCCGCTCATCGCGCGGAACTCGCGGGCTGCCGGAACGGAGCCACGCTCACGTGCGGCCGTCACGATCGCGCGCGCGAGCGGGTGCTCGCTTTCCGATTCGACGGCGGCCGCTTGCGCCAGGATCTCGTTCGGGTCGCGGCCGGCCACGCCGGTGACGACGTGCTCGCCGCGCGTGAGCGTTCCCGTCTTGTCGAAGAGGACGACGTCGACGAGGCGACTGCGCTCGAGGCTCAGTCGATCCTTGACGAGGATCCCGTTGCGGGCGGCGATCGAGGTCGAGAGGGCGATGACGAGCGGAATCGCGAGCCCCAGCGCGTGCGGGCAGGAGATGACGAGGACGGAGACGACGGTGATGACGCCACGGTCGACGTCGCCGAGCGCGGCCCAGACGACGAACGTGATCGTTGCACTAGCTGTCGCGACGTAGAACAGGAGGGCGGCGGCGCGGTCTGCGATCGCCTGGCTGCGAGAGTGCGACGCCTGCGCGTCGGCGACCAGTCGCTCGATCCCTGCGAGCGCCGTCTGCTCGCCCACGGCCGTGACGCGCAGGTGGATCGCAGAGTCGGTCGAGACCGTGCCCGCGGTGACGTCGTCGCCCTCGCTCTTCGCCACCGGCTTCGACTCGCCCGTGATCATCGATTCGTCGAAGTCGGCGCGGCCGGCGACGACCTGGCCGTCCGCGGGCACGCGGCCGCCCGGACGCACGAGCACGAGGTCGGCGACCCGCAGTTCGCTCAGCGGAATGCGCTCGCTCTCGCCGTCGCGCACTCTCTCGGCCTCGTCGGGCAGCAACTCGGCAAGCGCGCTGAGTGCGCCGCGCGCCTGACCGAGCGCCTTCATCTCCTGCCAGTGGCCGAGCAGCATGACGACGACGAGCGCGGAGAGCTCCCACCAGAACTCGAGGCCGAAGAGCCCGAGGGTCGTCGCGATGCTGGCCACGAACGCGACCGTGATCGCGAGCGAGATGAGCAGCATCATCCCCGGCGCGCGCCGGCGGATCTCGGTCCACCCGCCCGTCAAGAAGACCGAGCCGCCGTAGAAGAAGATGATCGTGCCGAGACCGGGCGCGACCAGACCGTCTCCCGGAAACTCCGGAGCGGTGTAGTGGAACCAGTCCTGGACCATGTCGCTGTAGACGACGACCGGGACGGCCAGCATCAGGGTGATCCAGAAGCGGCTCCTGAAGACGTCGGCGTGGCCCGCATGCCCGGCGGCGTCGTGCCCGTGGTGCTCTGAATGGCCGCTCACATCGTCTGGAGGTTCTCGAAAGCCCTCATCGGGCCACTATCTCGAATCCGGTACGCGGAATCGGACCGCGGCGGCAAAACCGTTGTACTCTCGTCCCGTCGCCATGGCCGACCAGGGCATGAGCAAGGATCCGCAGAAGCCGGGGCCCTCGCCGCCGCGGTTCCGGATCGCGCCGTGGTGGATCGCGTTCGTCGTCGTGCTCTTCGCGATCAACTACTGGGCGGGATCGCGCGCGATCGAAGGCCCGTCGCGCACTCGGGTTCCGTACAGCCCGTTCTTCCTGCAGCAGGTGCGCTCCGGGAACGTCGCCGAGATCACGTCCAAGGGCACTGCGATCCAGGGGACGTTCAAGAAGAAGCGGAGCTACCAAAAGTCGAAGCCGACGGCGAAGTTCCAAACGGAGATCCCGAGCTTCGCCGACTCGAACCGCCTCTCGCAACTGCTCGTGCAGAAGCAGGTCGTCGTGAACGCACAGCCGCTCGACACCGGCGGGCCGTGGTGGGAGACGCTGCTGGTCGGCTTCGGGCCGACGCTCCTGTTCGTCTTTCTGCTCTTCTGGCTGATGCGGCGCGCGGGGAGCGTGCAGAACATGCTGGGGTCGTTCGGCCGCTCGCGGGCGCGCCGGTACGAGGAAACGGACGTGAAGGTGACGTTCGCCGACGTGGCCGGCATCGACGAGGCAGAGGACGAACTCGCCGAGGTCGTCGAGTTCCTTCGCCATCCCGACCGCTATCGCAAACTCGGTGCGCGGATTCCGAGGGGCGTCCTGCTGTCCGGGGGGCCGGGCACGGGCAAGACGCTGCTTGCGCGTGCAGTTGCCGGGGAGGCTCGCGTTCCGTTCTTCTCGATGGCGGCGTCGGAGTTCGTCGAGGCGATCGTCGGCGTCGGCGCTGCTCGAGTCCGTGACCTGTTCAAAGATGCGAAAGCGGCGGCCCCGTCGATCGTGTTTATCGACGAGCTGGATGCGATCGGTCGCTCGCGTACCTCCGGCGTCGCGGGGTTCAGCGGCGGCAACGACGAGCGCGAGCAGACGCTGGATCAGATTCTCACCGAGATGGACGGCTTCGACGCCACGACCGGTGTGATCGTGCTCGCCGCGACGAACCGCCCGGACGTGCTCGACCGGGCGCTGCTGCGCCCGGGTCGCTTCGATCGGCGCGTGACGATCAACCCGCCTGACGGCCCGGGCCGTGACGCCATCCTCGCCGTGCACGTGCGTGGAGTGCCGCTCGCGCCTGACGTCGACCTTGGGCGTGTGGCGGCAACGACGCCGGAATGGTCGGCGCCGACCTCGCGAATCTCGTCAACGAGGCGGCGCTCCTCGCTGCGCGCCGCGGGCGTGAGCAGGTGACCGAGTCGGAGTTCGCCGATGCGATGGAGCGGATCGTTCTCGGCGCCGAGCGAAAAGTGATGCTGAGCGAGAAAGATCGCCGCCGGACGGCTTACCACGAGGGAGGGCACGCGATCGTCGGCATGCTCACGCCCGGCGCCGACCCGGTGCGGAAGATCTCGATCATCCCGCGCGGCCGTGCTCTCGGCGTGACGTTCTCGGCCCCCGAGGACGACCGGTTCAGCTACGACCGAGAGGAGCTACTCGCGAAGATCAAGGTCGCGCTCGGCGGGCGCGCCGCGGAAGAGCTGGTCTTCGACCAGCCGACGACGGGCGCGGAGTCGGACTTCGAGCAGGTGACGCAGATCGCGCGTCACATGGTCGGGCGCTGGGGGATGAGCGACGCCATCGGGAAGCTGACCGTCCTACCGCCCGACGATCGCGGGCCGTCGTTTCCGGAGGTCTCGCCGCACACGCAGCAACTGATCGACGAGGCAACGCGCCGAATCGTCGGCGCGGCCGATAAGGAGGTCGCAGCACTCCTGCCCGGGCACAGGGAGAAGCTCGACGCGCTGGCGGACGCGTTGCTCGAGCGCGAGACGCTCGGTGAGGAGGACGCGTACGCGGCCGCCGGCATCTCGCGCGACAAGACCGATCTGCGGTCGCCGCTTCAGACTGCGGCTTTCGGCTTCGGAGCGGCGACGTGAAGAAACTGCGCCGACGGGTCCTTACCTTGCGGATCGCGACGCACCTGTAGTCGGCGGCCAGGCGGTGTTCAAGCGCTCGACGCGAGTTGGGCGGCCTGGGGTTGGGCAGCCTCGTGGCCGGGCGTACTTAGGAAGAGGTGAGATCTGGATGACCGGTCGCGAGCCTCAGGATCCGTACTTCGTCCTCGGTGTGGCCCGGCAGGCGTCGGGCGAGGAGATTGCCCGCGCGTACAGGCGTGCGGCGCGCGCGAGCCATCCAGACGGCGGTGGCGCCGGTTCGGCGGAGCGGTTCCAGACGGTCAGTGACGCCTATCAAGTGCTTCGCGACCCCCGGCGTCGTGCGGTGTACGACCGATCGCACCCGCCGGCCCGGCCGCGGACGGCTGGGACGCCGGGAGGTTCGGTGCGCTACGCGGCGCCGGGTTCACAGCACCTCGTGCTGGGCCGGCGGGCGGAGTCGGAGCCCGCGCATGCACGGTCTCCGGTCGGCGACGTCGAGGAGATGTTCCGCCTTGCCCTCTCGATGCTGCGCGCCAACCGGTGACGGGCTTGAACGGCGTTTGACGGCGCCTACTCGATTTCTCGATGAGACCGAATCATCGGACTGGAGGTGTGGGATGACGAACCTGTTGATCCGCGATCCGTTCCTTGCCGCGCCGTTCCGGCTGATGGACGAGTTGATGCGAAGCACAGGGAACGGGAATCGCGTGACCGGCTTCACCCCGCTCGTCGACGTGCACGAAACCGAGGACGAGTACCTCGTCAGGGTCGACCTGCCGGGAGTGAAGGCGGACGACGTGAACCTGGAGGTCAACGAGAACGTGCTCTCGATCTCTGGCTCACGTGTTGCGGAGGAGACGGGGCAGGCGCAGCTCGTTGAGCGGCCGTACGGCTCGTTCGTCCGCACGCTCACTCTTCCTCAGGGCGTCAACAGTGAGTCGATCGAGGCCGGCTATCAGGATGGCGTACTCGAGTTGCGGATCCCGAAGCCGGCCGAGCAGAAGCCGAAGAAGATCACGATCGGGGCTGGGAAGAAGGCGATCGAGAAGTAGGTCGAAGCCACAGGGCACAGGGGTCGCGGCAGGACGTCTGCCGCCGCGACCCCTCAGTCGCCGGACAGGGGGGTCGGCTCGATGAGCACAAGCGACGTGGAGCATCAGAGGCTTCAGCAATTCGTACGCGACCTCTGGTGCGGGGGCTGCGGCTACGGCGTCGTCGTCCGCGGCGAACCGCCGGAATGTCCGATCTGCCGGCAGAGAAGCTGGCGCGAGCGGCCGTTGCCGATGCGCTTCAACTGACGCGCCGCGCGTTCTCCGCATGGGGCGTTTGGGGGTGGCGCACCCGTGTGGCACGATCGGGGCGTGGCGGTAAAGCGGGAGCTGGCCGGACGCGCCGAAGGACACAGCAGCGACGCCGCCGCAGAGGATCTATGGAACGAGGCTGAGTCCTCGCAAGCGGTCTCCGGCGATGAAGCGGACGAGCTCGCGCGCCGGGCCCAAGGGGGCGACCACGCGGCGCGGGAGGAGCTCATCCGGCGGCTGCTTCCGCTCGTCCACTCGACAGCGCGCCGATACCGGACGGAGGGACTCGAGCAGGCCGATCTGCTCCAAGAGGGAATCGTCGGGCTGTTGCGCGCGCTGGAGCGGTTCGACCCTGCGCGCGGCGTGCCGTTCGCTGCCTTCGCGACGTGGTGGATCAGGCAGTCGTTGCAGGAGGCGCGCAGCGACTTCATGCGCCCGATGCGTCTGCCGCCGAAGGCGCTTCGCCAGCTCTCGCAGCTGAAGTCCGAGCACCAGCTCATCTACCAGGGGGAGCGTCGTTCGGCCGAGATCGGCGAGCTGGCCGACCGGACGAACATCGAGCTCGAGCAGGCCGAGGCGCTTCTCGCAGCCGACGCGCGCCCACGGAGCCTGGACGAGCCGATCGACAACGCAGAGGGTGAGCTCGGAACAATGGGAGACCTGCTCGAGGACCCCCTCTCGGCTGCCGCCTACGAGGACGTCGTCGACGCAGTGGCCGGCGAGCAGCTCCGGGCGCTTCTCTACCGGCTGACCGAACGGGAGCGGGAGGTCGTGCAGGCGCGGTTCGGCTTCGATGTGCCGGCCGAGAAGCTCTCCGAGGTCGGTGCGCGGCTCGGCCTGAGCGCCGAGCGCGTCCGTCAGATCGAGGAGCGCGCGCTCGCCAAGCTCCGTAACGCAGCCTAGGGTTGCGCGACCGCCCGGGGCGCCTACTTACATCCTCGGAAGACACAACGACCGAGCCGACGAGCGCGAAGCGATGCCGGGCGCGGCACGTAGCGCACATCTCTCCGCTCGACGCTCGCGGGCATTCGGCGCGAACCAACGAGGCGGAGGGGCAAGACTGTCCCTCCGCCGTAGCTTGCGGTCAACGAGCTTCCGGTGTTGAGACGGAGTCCGCGCGGCAAGTAGCGCCGCCGCCGGACTGAGTCGAGTTGCCTCTTCTGTACGACCGCGATCGACGGCGGTCGTGCTAGGCGTTGGCCGCCGGTGTGGCGAGCAATGCGTCGAGCAGGTCCGCGAGTCGCGAGGTGGCAAGACAGATCGAGCTATCTGCGGCGCCGTAATACAGCCGGACCTCGTCGCTTGCTGCGTCGTGGAGAAGCCCACACGGGAACACCACGTTGGGGACATCCCCGGTCCGTTCGTAGGGCTCGAGCGGGGAGAGAACCCAGGTGGACAGTCGACGAACGACGCGAGTCGGCTCGTCGAGGTCGAGCAGGGCGAGGCCGACCCGATAAATGCCGCCGGCGACGGTTTCCTTGACACCGTGGTACACGAGCAACCAACCGTGCT
>JAICUZ010000096.1 GCA_025935595.1 Burkholderiales bacterium | reverse complement strand
CGTGCGCTTGCACCCGGCGACGAGGTCGCGCTCATTCCGCCGGTCTCGGGTGGCGCGTTCTTGCTCAGCGACGAGCCGCTGTCACTCGACCGCGTCGTCGACGAGGTGCGTTCGGACGAGGCGGGCGCGATCGCGACGTTCACCGGCACGACGCGTGTCCATTCACGCGGCCGGACCGTCACCCATCTCGACTACGAGGCGTACGAGGGGATGGCCGAGAACGTGATGCAGGAGATCGCGGACGCGCTCGGCGCGCGGTACGAGCTGACCGCGATCGCGATCCACCACCGCATCGGCCGTGTGGCGATCGGCGAGACGTCCGTCGTGATCGCCGTGGCCGCGCCTCACCGCCGGGACGCCCTCGCGGCGTGCAAGGACGCGATCGACGAGCTCAAGGAACGCGTGCCGCTCTGGAAGAAGGAGGTCTACGAGGGCGGCGAAGAGTGGATCGGGCGCGGCTCGTGAGCGCCGCGTAGCCCGCGCACCCGGCGTTCCGCGTACCTTGGTGGCGTGGACGACGACCCTGGGCGCTTCCAAGTCCCCGAGCGCGACTACGACCCGATCCACCCGGGCACCAACTGGCGCGCACGACTTTCGAAGATCACCGGCCCGCTCGTCGCGGTCGGCCTCGCGCTCCTGAAGTTCTCGTTCATCCTCGTCAAGTTCGCGTCGATCTTCATCGCCGTCGCCGCGTACGCACTCATCTGGGGCTGGAAGTTCGCGGTCGGCGTCGTGGCCCTCATCCTGCTCCACGAGGCAGGTCACTTCATCGAGGCGAAGCGCGAAGGGCTCAATCCGAAGCTGCCGGTCTTCATCCCGTTCCTCGGGGCGTACGTCGCGTACACCCGCGGCCATCCCTGGCAGACCGTTCGTGTCGCGATCGCAGGGCCGATTCTCGGCGGCGCCGCGGCGTTCGTCTTCTACCTCCTCGCACAGTCGCGCGACTCCGATTTCCTGTACGCGCTCGCGTACTTCGGGTTCTTCCTGAACCTGTTCAACCTGATCCCGTTCGGGATCTTCGACGGCGGCGCGGTGTGGCGCTCCGCGCGCTTCCTACGCCACGGCGGCGGGCGCAACCTCGCGATCGCGTCCTACGCGTTGTACTTCGCCACAGCTGCGATGCTGGTGCTCGGCATGGTCGCGTCACACGTCCCGCAAGACCGCCTGTGACCGACGACCGCCAGATCCTCGACCATCCCGCGCCGTTCGACATCGACGCGTCGGTGCAGAAGATCGCCGACGAGTTCCGTGCGGGCTTCGAGAAGGTCACGCAGATCGACCGGCCCGCCGTCGCGCTGTTCGGCTCGGCGCGCGTCAAGGAGGGGAGCGTGCCGTACGAAGAGGCGCGCGCGGTCGGGAAGCTGTTCGGCGAGCGCGGCTGGGCCGTGGTCACCGGCGGAGGCGGCGGCGTGATGGAAGGCGCGAACCGCGGCGCGCAGGAAGGAGGCGGGCTCTCGGTCGGCTTCAACATCGTGCTCCCGCACGAGCAGGCGCCGAACCCGTACACCGACATCAGCTACACGTTCGACCACTTCTACGCGCGCAAGGTCTGCTTCGTCCGGCCGTCGGAGGGGTTCGTCATCTTCCCCGGCGGCTTCGGCACGCTCGACGAGCTCTACGAGGCGCTCACGCTGATCCAGACCGGGACGATCAAGCACTTCCCGATCGTGCTGTTCGACACCGAGTACTGGCACGAGATGATCGACTGGATCCGTGGCGACCTGCTCGCAGACGGGATGATCGCGCCGGGGGACCTCGACCTCCTGTACCCGACCGACGATCCCGAGGAAGCGGTCGGCTACGTGCTCGGCGCGTACGAGCAGCGCTGCGCGGACAACCCCGCCTAGGTCGTCGTCGGCAGCACGATGTACGGCCCGGGCGGCGTGCGCCCCGGCCCGTAGACCGTCGTCGGGCTGTCCGGGATGTAGTGCGACTTGAAGAGGTTCGAGCGGAGCAGCTTCCCGTTCCGGTCGTACACCTTGCGTGACACCTGGATGTCGAAGCCCTGCTCGCCGGTGTCCTTGACGACCTTCACCGAGCCGCGCGGCGCGGTCGGGTCGACCGCGAAGTTCATCCCCGGCGACGTCCACTTCGTCTGCGGCCCGGTGTGCGAGACGACACGCCGCCCCTCTGGCGTGCCGTACACCGTGAACGTGAGCGTCTGGTCGGTGTACGACGCCTTGATCAGGAGCCCGTGCTCCAGGTCGTTCCGGAACTTGAAGTCGGGACCGCCCCACGACACGGTCGCGTCGCGCCCGAGCGGGTAGTGCGCGAGATAGAGGTTGTGGTTCGTCCGCGCGAGGATCGGCAGCCCGAGCTCGAACGCGTCGTTGAAGAGCGTCGTCGCCGTCTGGCACACACCGCCGCCGATCGACGGTAGGACGAGCGAGCCGATGATCATCTGTCCTTCCAGGAACCCGCGCTCGGACGTGCGCGGGCCGACGACGTCGTTGAACGAGAACACCTCGCGGGGATTGACGATCGTGCCGTCGATGAAGTCGGCCATCAGGTGCACGTTGTGGATCCGGTTCGACGACGACTCGCCCATCTGCGTCGTGTACGACACGAGCTTCTGGCGGATTCCGAGCGCCTTCGCCGCCGCCGTCGTGCGGTCCGGCTGCCGCGGGCCGAGCTCGAGGTGCGCGACGTGGCCGTCACCGGTCGCTTGGCGAACCGCCTCGACGAGCTGCGAAGGGTCGACGTCGCGCCCAGGACGCGACTGCGTCACGCGAACCCGGTTGCCCGCGACGACGAACTGGGCGTTGTGCGCACGCACGATCCACTTGCCGAGGCGCGGGCGAACGATGCGCGCGAGCTGCTCACCGTCGAGGGAGACGGCAAACCTCGAGCCGTCGGGCTCCACGCTCAACGCGTGCGCAAGCTGTGTCCGCGTGAGCGTGCCGCGATGTGCGCCGTGGTAGTCGATCGCGACGGGCGCGGCGAGCAGCGCGTCGATCGTCGCAGCAGCGCTGCGCGCCGCCGGCGTCACGATCGCAGGCCGGACGTGCTTGAACGGCGCCACGACGACGAGGTCGCGCTCGGTCAGTCGTTGCAGCAGCGCCTTCCGGTCGAGCCGGAGGCCGGCACGCGAAGGCGACATCACCGCCTGCCAACCGTCGACCCGCACCGTCGCGGAGACGGGCGGGCGACCGGCCCGCGCGATCTCCGACAGCACGTTCCCGGCGACTGCCGCGCGTCCCACGACGGGTTGGACGGCGGTGTGCCTGGCGACGACGAGGCTGCTCGTGCTACCGGCGGCGAGGGCACGCGTCGCGGTCGCCTGCGCGTCGACCGCGACGAGCCAGCTGCGGGGCACGTGGTAGGTGCGCCCACCGCCGTGGATGGTCACGCGCTGCGCGCTCCAGCGGCCGATCGCGGCGACGATCTCGCCGCGGCTCTCGCCGCCCACGTCGAGCCCGAGGACGTGGACGCCGGGCTTCGCCTCGCCGTGGAACTGCAGCAGGCGGACACCCGCGGCCACGATCGCGGCCGCGACGACGACTCCGACCAGGATCACACGGCGATTCACCACGGACAGTGAAGCAACGGAAGCGGCGGGCGTATCGTTTCGGGCATGGTGCTTCGCGATCTGCCCTCCGTGGACGAGCTCGCGCGCGCGAGCGACGATCCGCTCGCCGTGGACGCCGCACGGGCCGTGATCGCGCGAGCCCGGGAGGCGATTCGGCGCGGGGCCGATCCGGGCGAGCTGACGGCGCTGTTCCAGGAGGAGCTCGCGACGGCCCGTCGGCCCGCGCTGCGCCGCGTCCTGAACGCGACGGGCGTGATCGTCCACACGAACCTCGGCCGGGCGCCGCTCGCCGGCGCCGCGCTCGAGCGCGTGATCGAGGCGACGCGCGGCTACTCGAACCTCGAGTACGACCTCTCCGAGGGCCGCCGCGGCTCGCGTCAGGACCATGTCGCCTCGATCCTGACGCGGCTCACCGGCGCCGAGGCGGCGATCGTCGTGAACAACAACGCCGGCGCGCTCCTCCTCGCGCTCGCCGCGCTGGCGGAAGGACGCGACGTGATCGTCTCGCGCGGTGAGCTGATCGAGATCGGCGACGGGTTCCGCATTCCCGACGTGCTCGCGCGCTCCGGCGCACGACTCGTCGAGGTGGGCACGACGAACCGCACGCGCGCCGCCGACTACGAGAAGGCGATCGACGACCGAACCGCGCTGCTCCTTCGCGTGCACCAGTCCAATTTCCGCGTCGTCGGCTTCGCCGAGCAGCCGTCGCTCGCGGAGCTGTCCACCGTTGCGCGCGCCGGGTCGCTGCCGCTTCTCGACGATCTCGGCTCCGGCGCGTTGCTCGATCTCTCCGACGAGCCGACCGCACGCGCGTCGCTCGCCGCCGGCGCCGACCTCGTGTGCTACAGCGGCGACAAGCTGCTCGGTGGGCCGCAGGCCGGGATCGTCGCCGGCCGCGCAGACCTGGTCGAGCGGTTGCGGCGGCATCCGCTTCACCGAGCGTTGCGGATCGACAAGTTGAGCCTCGCCGCGCTCGAAGGGACGCTGCTCCTCTATCTCGACCCCGAGCGCGCGGTCGCCGAGGTGCCGGTGCTGAGGATGCTGCGCGAGCCGGCCGACGCGGTTCGCGCGCGGGCCGAGCGGCTCGCCGCTGCAGTCGGCGGCGAGGTCGAGGAGACAGTCGCGCGCGTCGGCGGCGGTGCGCTGCCGCTGCACGAGCTGCCGTCGTTCGCGTGCGCGGTCGAGGAGTCGCTCGCGGCTCCGCTCCGCGAGCGTGACCACGCGGTCGTCGGGATCGTGCGCGACGGCCGCCTCTTGCTCGATTGCCGCACGCTTGCCGACGCGGAGCTCGACGAGGTCGCCGCGGCGGTCGCCTCGTGCCGCTGACGGTCGGCACCGCCGGCCACATCGACCATGGCAAGACGTGGCTCGTCCGGGCGCTGACGGGCAAGGACACCGATCGCCTGCCCGAGGAGCGTGCGCGCGGCATCTCGATCGACCTCGGCTACGCCCCGCTCGAGCTGCCGGACGGGCGGCGGCTGTCGCTGGTCGACGTACCGGGCCACGAGCGGTTCGTGCGCACGATGATCGCGGGCGCGACCGGGATCGACCTGTTCCTGCTCGTGATCGATGCGCAGGAGGGCGCGCGGCCGCAGACGCACGAGCACCTCGCCGTCCTGCGGCTCCTCGGCGTCGACCACGGAGTCGTGGCTCTGACGAAGGCGGATGCCGTCGACGAGGAGACCCTTCAGCTCGCGGCGGAGGAGGCGCGCGAGCTCGTGCCGGGCGCGGAGGTGATCGCGGTGTCGGCGAAGACGGGCGCGGGCCTCGACGAGCTGCGGGCCGCGCTGGCGCGGCTGCCCGTGCGCGAGCGCGACTCGGGCGGCGCGACGCGGCTGTACGTCGACCGCGTGTTCACGCTGCACGGTGTCGGAACCGTCGCCACCGGCACGCTGTGGTCGGGGTCGATCGCGGCGGGCGACGAGCTGCGAGTCGAGCCGTCGGGACGGACCGTGCGCGTGCGCTCGACACAGGTGCACGACGCAGCGGTCGAGCATGCCGATGCGGGTCAGCGCGTCGCCGTCAACCTCCCTCAGCTCGAGCGGCGCGACCTCGCGCGCGGCGACGTCCTCGTCGCGCCCGGTCAGTTCACGCCGTCGTACCGGCTCGACATCCGGCTGTCGGAGCTCGCCGCGGTTCCCGCCGCCGTCACCGTGCACAT
The DNA here is from genome assembly GCA_025935595.1 of Burkholderiales bacterium. Classification (GTDB taxonomy): domain Bacteria; phylum Actinomycetota; class Thermoleophilia; order Gaiellales; family Gaiellaceae; genus PALSA-600. The sequence continues at coordinate 3,324 of JAICUZ010000096.1, read as the reverse complement.
CGGGACGGACGCGGTCTCGGCCCGGGTCGTTCGTGAGGGCGCGTACGCGCAGCTGCGGCTGGCGCGCGCTGTCGTCGCGGCGCGCGGCGACCGCGTCGTTCTTCGGACCAACACGACCGTCGGGGGCGGCACTGTGCTCGACCCGTCGCCGCCGCGCGGTCTCGACGCGACACGACTCGAGGCGCTCGAGCGCGGGGACCCGGCAGCGTTCGTCCATGCGCCGGTCGCGCGCGCCACGCTTCGCCGACTCTTCGACGCCGACGAGCTCGCGTCGCTCCCCACGCACGGCGACCTCGTCTACTCCGAGACGTGGCTCGACGAGTTGCGCGAGTCGGTGCACGTGCGGCTCGCGGCCCGCGCGGCTGCGAGCCCCGTCGATCCGGGGATTCCCGTGGCCGAGCTGCTGCCGGAGCACGCGTGGGCGCTCGACCTGCTCGGTGTCGTGCGGCAGGGACCGAAGGCGTACCTCCCGGGTGCGACCGCCGGCCTCGGTGATCGTGCGGATGCGGCCGATGCACTCGAGGCCCGACTCGCGGAAGAGGAGATCGTGAAGGTCGAGGACCGCGACCTCGCCGCGTACCTCGAAGCCGAAGGGCGGCTTCGCCGCGTCGGCGACGGCTTCGCAGTCTCACCGGCTCTCCACGAGCGCGGCGTCGAGCTCTTGCCGACCCTGCAGCCGATCACGCTCGCGGCGTTCCGCGACGCGCTCGGGGTCGGCCGCCGGACGGCGCAGCTCCTCCTCGAGCGCTTCGATGCGGACGGCCTGACGATTCGCCGCGGCGATGAGCGTTCCATTCGGCGAAAACGCGGCTAATCTCCGATCGGCTACCAAACTCAGGGGAGGGAGATGCACAGGAAGCTGATCGCGGCAATTGTCGCGGCGACACTCGGAGTGGTGCTCGTAGCGGTTGCGGGCGCCACGAGCGCGGGCACCGGCTCGACGGGCACCGGGACGGTGTTCGCGGACAACCCGGTGCAGGAGCTCGGGCTCGAGAACCTGACCGACCAGAAGGATTCGGACGCGGCGGTGCCGCCCGCTGCGTACCACGACGTCACGCTGACCAACCTCGACGGCAGCGGCTTCCTCTGCGGCGACTACGCGTGCGTCCGCACGTCGACAGGGAACCCCGCGTTCTCGCCGACGAACACGTTCCGGTACATGCGGCACGACGACGAGTTCGAGCAGGTGATGGCGTACTACTGGATCACCGAGGCGCAGAAGTACGTCCACAGCCTCGGCTTCGGCGAGCCCGGGAAGCTTCCCGGCGTCGACAACGTGTCGCAGCCCGTACGGATCAACCAGTACGGCGTGGACAACTCGTTCACGACCGACCATCCGACGAACGAGATCCGCTACGGCAAGGGCGGCGTGGACGACGCCGAGGACGCGGAGGTGATCCTCCACGAGTACGGCCACGCGCTGCACCAGGGGCAGGGCTTCCAGTTCACCTCGGAGGAGGCCGGCGCGATCAGCGAGGGCTTCGCCGACTACTGGGCGGTCACCGTGACCGACGTCGTCGCGCAGCAGCAGGGTTGGAGGGAGCAGGAGCCGCTGCCGTGCGTCGCCGACTGGGACTCGACGTCGTACACGAGCGGCCCGATCCACTGCCTACGGCGGATCGACGGCAACAAGCTCTACCCGAATGATCTCGACGGCGAAGTCCACGACGACGGTGAGATCTGGTCGCGGGCGCTCTGGGACATCCGGTTGGCGCTCGGCCACGTGAAGGCCGACACGATCATCCTCGACGGATCGATGAACTTCCCCGGCACCGACATGCCCGACCTCGCGCAGCGCACGGTCGACGCGGCGCAGTCGCTGTACGGCAAGTCGGCGGCGAACGCGGTACGCACCGCGTTCGAGCACCGCGGCATCCTCTGACAACCGCATCGCGTCTCCGCCGCTCTACGATCAGTCGTGGAGCGGCGGGGGCCGGTGCCCCAGCGGGTCTTCAAAACCCGTCAGGCGTGGCAGCCCCACGCTGGCTCGGTTCGACTCCGGGGCCGCTCCGCTTGACGCGACGGCGACCTCCGACCACGCTCCATCGATGACGACGGAACTCACTCCAACTCACGTCGACGAGCTCGTACGGGGCGTCGACGGTTGGTTCGGCGGGCGCGAAGGACGCTTGCTCTACCGCCTCGCCGCGTCCGCCGACCCGGCCGGCGCGATCGTCGAGATCGGAAGCTGGCAGGGGCGGTCGACGATCTGGCTCGCCGCCGGAGCCTGTGCGGGACGCGGCGCGCGCGTCGTCGCGATCGATCCACACCGGGGCACGTCGCTTCGCACCGGGGACGAGAGCACGGAGGCCGCGTTGCGCGCGAACCTCGATAGCGCAGGGCTCGCCGGCGCTGTCGAGGTCGTCGTCGCCACCTCCGAGGAAGCCGTGGACGGATGGACACGCCCGGTTTCGCTGCTGTGGATCGACGGCGACCACAGCTACGAGGGTGCGCTGCGCGACCTCGACCTCTGGGAGCCTCATCTCGCCGACGGCGCCGCCGTCGCGTTTCACGACACGTTCGTCTGGCGCGGCCCCGAGCGTGTGTTTCGCGAGCGGATCGCCGGCTCGCGCGACTACACCGGATTCGAGTGGGCGGAGACGACGAGCGCGGCGCGTCGGTGCGGCCGCCTGTCCTGGCGCGAGGACGTCGCGCGTCGCACAGCCGTTGCCCGCCGCGCGGCATACGGGATCCGCCTGCGCGCGTACGACGGCAACATGCTCGGGTACGCACGCCTTCGCGACGTGCTCACGAATCGCCGGTCGGAGACTCTGAAATGAAGATCAGAGATACGCGCTTCGGCGTAACACTGCCTTAGCTTTCGACGCCGAAGAGCGTCCTACACTCGCGCCGGCCGGCGTCGACGAAAGGACACTCGATGGCGCAGTTCCTGATCAGGCGGATCTTCTGGGCGATCTTCCTCTTCCTCGTCGCGACGATCATCACCTACCTGATCTTCTGGGTGATCCCGGCCGACCCGGCGCAGCTCGCCGCCGGTCGCTCGGCGACGCCGGCCGATATCGCGCGCGTCAGGCACTTCCTCCATCTCGACGAGCCGATCTGGAAGCAGTACGGCCGGTTCGTGTGGCAGCTCGTCCGGCACGGCGACCTCGGACGCTCGTTCGTGAACCGGGAGAGCGTGCGCACGATCATCGGCAAAGACGCTCCCGTCACGGCCTCGCTCGTCTTCGGCGGCGCGGTGCTCTGGCTCGCGCTCTCAATCCCGATCGGGATCCTGTCGGCGTTGCGGCCCCGCTCGATCATGGACCGCATCACGATGGGCCTGGTGCTGGTCGGGATCTCCGCGCACCCGGTGTGGATCGG
>JAICUZ010000206.1 GCA_025935595.1 Burkholderiales bacterium | reverse complement strand
TGTTCCTCGAGCAGCAGCGTCGTCGCCGCGCCACGGCGTGGGCGACGGCGGCGCTGCTGCCGAACATGACGACGCGGCCGTCGCAGCTTCGCCGTCAGCTGCCGACGGCGCTGACGCTCGTCGGTGTCGCGCTGCTCCTCGTCGGCTTCGCGCGGCCGAAGGCGACGTACCACGTGAAGGCGCAGGAGGCGACGCTCGTCCTCGTGCTCGATGTGTCCGGCTCGATGGCTGCGAACGATGCACAGCCCACGCGCTTTGCCGTCGCGAGGTCGATCGTGCAGAGGTTCATCGCGAAGGCCCCCAAGGGCTACCGCCTCGCGCTGGTCACGTTCTCGGACCACGTCGCGGTCTCGGCGGCGCCGACGCGCAGCATGGACGCGGTGTCGAACGCGCTCGCGCGCGCCCATACCGGCCCGCAGGGGACGGCGCTCGCCGACGCGGTCGTGCGCGCGGTTCGCGTCGCCTCGCTGGTGAAGGGCTCGGTTCCCGGCCACCGTCCGCCCGCGGCGGTGGTGGTGCTCTCGGACGGCGGCCAGACGACCGGCCGCGTCTCGCCGCAGCAAGCCGCGGCGAAGGCGCGAAAAGCCGGGATTCCCGTGTCGGCGATCCTGCTCGGAACGCCCGACGGCATCGTCCAGCAGAAGCTGAAGGGCGGGTTCACGGAGCGCATCCAGGTCCCCGCGCAGCCGCAGGAGCTCGAGGCGCTCGCGCAGGGAAGCGGCGGCCGCTTCACCGGGGGCGCAGTCGCGGTCGACGTGAAAGGTGCATACGACGAGCTCGGGTCGCGTACCGGCAAGCGTAAGAAGACGATCGAGGTGAGCGCGGCGGCCGCGGGCGGCGGGCTCGCGTTCGTGCTCGCCGGCGGCCTGCTCTCCGGGCTGTGGTTCCGGAGGATCCCGTGAGAGCCGGCCTGGTCGCCGTCGTCGCGGCGCTCGCCGTCGCAGCCGCGTTCGCGCCGGTCGGCTCGGCGACGGACGAGTGCCACGGCATCCCGTCGTGCATCCGTGTGCCGGGGCCGTGGGTCGTGGTCCCCGCGCACGGAAGGGCGGAGTACCTCCTGAGCTGCCCGAAGGGACGCAGCGTCGTCGGCGGCCTCGATGCGCAGGCCACCTCGCGAGACGTGCGCGTCGCCTTCGATGCCCGGCTCGGCGCGCCGGTCCAGCCGGGCCAGACGACGACCACGTACGCGTTCTTCCGGGCAGTTTCCGTGTCCGGGAAGAAGCAGGCGTTCCAGCCTCTCCTCGGCTGCATCCCGACGCAGGGCGGCGGCGGCCGCTCGACCGTCTCCGCGCGCGTCGTCCCCGTGGGGCAGTCGCTCGAATACCGCTCGCGGATCGTGGTCGTCGGGCCGGGCGACGTGAAGTTCGGGCGTGTGTCCTGCGAACGGACGGAGACGCTCGTCGGCGCCTGGCATGCGATCGCCTTCCGGACGAAGCAGCCGCCGAACCTTCGCAACGTGGGTCTCGTCAGCGCCCGCCACGCGATCGCGGGCAAGAAAGTGGTCGTGACCGCGTCGTCCACCGACGCGCTTTCCCCCGACGCGCACGCGATCGTCCAGGTCGGCGCGGAGTGCGCACCGTGACCTTTGCATCGCCGTACCTCCTGCCGCTTCTGATCGTCGTTCCGGCCGTCGCCTTCTTCGTGTGGTGGCTCGAGCGCCGGCGCGCGCGCTACGCGGTGTCGTTCACGAACCTCGACCTGCTCGCCTCGGTCGTCGAGCAGCACCGCCGTCGGTGGCGCTCGTTCGTTCCACTCGCGCTCTTCCTGCTCGCGCTCGCCGTCGCGTCCGCGGCCGTCGCTCGGCCGCGGACGACCGTGCAGGAGACGTCCGACCGAGCGACGGTCGTGCTGCTCGTCGACGTCTCCGGCTCGATGCGCGCGAGCGACGTGAAGCCGACGAGGCTGCTCGCGGCGGCGCATGCGATGTCGCTGTTCGCCGCCAAGGTGCCGAAGAAGGTGAAGATCGGGCTGATCTCGTTCTCGACCGGTCCCGACGTCCTCGTTCCGCCCACGACCGACCGGGCGCTGCTCCAGGAGGGGATCGAGCTGCTCGAGCCGGAGGGTGGGACAGCGATCGGTGACGGCCTCGGCGTCGCGGTGCAGGTCGTGCGGTCCGCAGTCGGCGACGTCAAGAAGGGCAAGGACGGAAAGATCCCCGGCGCGATCGTGCTGCTCTCGGACGGCGCGCAGACGCGCGGCGACCTGACGCCGCTTCAGGGCGCGGATCGTGCGAAGCGCGCGGGGATCCGCGTCTTCACGGTCGCGCTCGGCACGAATCACGGCACGCTCGGCGGAGGGACGCTCGGGGGCGGCGCGTTCGGCGGCGGTCTGTTCGGCGGCTCGGGTCGCTTCGTCGTCCGCCCGGACCCCGTCACACTCGCCGCGGTCGCCCGCGACACCGACGGCGCGACGTTCCGCGCGCAGTCGGCCGACAAGGTCGAGCAGGTCTACAAGCGGCTCGGCAGGAGCATCGCCCGCCACCCGGTGCAGCGCGAGGTGACGTCGTGGTTCGCCGGCGCCGCGGCGCTGCTCCTGCTCGGCTCGCTGGGCGCGTCGCGCGCGATTGGCGGGCGGCTGCCGTAGAGCAACCGCCCGCCGCCGCGCTCAGACGCTTACGCCAGGCCGTTCGCCTTCAGGAACTTCTGGGCGATCGACTTGGCTGACTGCTTGTCGACATAGAACGCCTTGTTCATCGCCGCGATCGCCGGTGTGGTGAGCTTCGCCGACACCGCGTTGACCGTCTTGGTGAACGTCGGTCCCGCTGCGGTGACGACAGACGTCTTCACGAGCGGTGTCACGTTCTGGAAGCCCGTGACGTGCTTCGGATCAGCCAGCACCTTGTACTTCGAGGGCTTTGCCAGCGGGGGATCAGTCGTGAAGACATCGGCCGCAAGCACCTGACCCTTGTCGAGCGCGGTGTACGAGAGGCCGATTCCGAGCGGAACGAACGACGCCTTCGTGATCCCGTACCGCTTCGTATACCCGAGGAAGCAGGTGGTGCGCGTCTTGCAGGTAGGCGGCCCTCCAAGCTTGAACGAGCCGACCTTTGCGAGGTCGCCGACCGACTTCAGCCCGTACTTGCGCGCGGTGGCGTTCGTCACCGCGAGCGCGTCTGTGTCGTTGAACGGCGTCGGCTTGAGAGCCGTGATGCCCTTCTTCGCCTCGAGTGCCTTCGCGAGACGGTACGTAGCCGCGGCGGTGCTCGGCGACGACGTACGGTGATTCACCACCTGGACGACGACACCGGTGTACTCGGGGTAGAAGTTGATCTTGCCGCTCGTGAGCGCAGGGTGGACGATCTCGGTCGCGCCGATGTTCTCCTTGTATGCGACCTTGAAGCCCTTCGCTTCGAGTGCTTGCTTGTAGAGCTGGCCGAGGATGAATTCTTCGGCGAAGTTCTTCGTGCCGATGACGATGGTCGGCTTCGCGGTGGTATTCGCGTGCGCCGGCCGCGTGAACGCCGCCGCGTACAAGCCGATGACGATCGCGACCGCGAGACTGATCGCGAATGCCGCCTTTGCTGCACGCCGGGTGTGCTTGCGAATCACAGCTGCTCCTTTCGGATGGGGACGGTTCCGACAGTAGTACCCCGAAGCCCTCTCGGCGTTACGGCACGTTGCAGGCCCGCGAGCCCGAGATACACCGCCGCCGAAAGGGCCATCACGCAGACCGAGGCGGCGAGCACGCCCGAGAGTCGGTAGCTCGCCTGGTTCACGATGATGTCGCCGAGGCCGCCTCCGCCTGCCACGGACGCAACGGGAGCAGTCGCGACGATCGTGACCGCAGCGACCTGCAGGCCGGTGAACAGCAGCGGCAGGGCCAGCGGCAGCTCGACAGCCCTGAGAATCTGCAGCGGCGTCATGCCCATGCCTCGAGCCGCTTCGACGACGTCCCGGTCGACGCGGTCGACGCCTTCGTAGGTGTTCGTCAGGATCGGGCCCGTGCCCAGGACGGCGAGCGCGACCATGTTGTTGACGAAACCAATGCCGAGGACCGTTAGGAAAACTCCGATCAGGACGAGGATGGGGAGCGCACGGCCGACGATCGACGCGCCGATCGCGACGAGCGACCCGCGATGGACGTGGCCGAGCACCACGCCCAGCGGAAGTGCCACCGCGAGCGCGATCCCGAGTGCGGCGGCCGACAGCTCGACTTGCTCGAGCGCCTTCGTCGCCAGAAACCCCGGGTTGTCGGCGATGAAGCGAAACGTGTCACCGAAAGCGCCCGCGACGATCATGCGCGCTCCAGCTTCGACCAGGGGGCGAGCACTCGCCGCAGGCCGACGAGCATCGCGTCGCACACGAGTGCGAGACCGACCGCGAGCCCGCCTGCGGCATAGATCTCTGTCTTGAACGGCGTCGGGTTGGCGAGTGCGACGAAGATGGGGTAGCCGAGCCCCGTCGGGAGGAGGAATGCGGCGATCGTCCCGATCGAGACCGTCGACACCACCGCGATCCGCAGTCCGGCGACGATTGCCGGAAGCGCGAGGGGAAGCTCGATGCGAAGCAGTACCTGCCGGCGCGTCAAGCCCATTCCTTGTGCGGCTTCGATCACGTCCTCAGGGACGTTGCGGAGCCCCGCGACGATGTTCGGGAAGAGGATGACCAGCGTGTACGCGACGAGCGCGATCTCCACACTCGTCCACGTGATGCCGGTGAACGGAACGAGGAGCTGGAAGAGCGCGATGCTGGGAATCGTGTAGAGAAGCGCCGAGGCGGTGCCGAACGGCTGCTCGAGGCTCCGAAAACGGTGAGCCAGGAGAGCGAGCGGAAACGCGATCGCGAACCCGATCACGACCGCGATCACCGTGAGCTCGACGTGCTGCCACAGGGCCGGGCCGAGCGTGTCGCCCCAGTGCTCGCGCACCCAGCT
>JAICUZ010000009.1 GCA_025935595.1 Burkholderiales bacterium | reverse complement strand
CGGTCGCGCACCTTCCCGTTCACCTGCAGCACGAGCTCGACCTCGTCGCGGACGAGAAGAGAGGCGTCGGCAACGGGCCACGGCGACTGCCACAGCCTCGACTTGCCGAGCACGCCCCACAGCTCCTCGCACACGTGCGGTGCGTACGGTTGCAGCATCGACACCGCAGTCTCCGCCGCGAAGCGCGCCGCCGGATCGCTGGGCGTCTTCGACAGCTCGTTGACGAGCTCCATCACGGCTGCGATCGGCGTGTTGAAGACGAACCGCCGCTCGATGTCGTCGGTGACGCGCGCGACCGTCTCGTGCGCCTTCCGCGCGAGCGGCGTGTCGACGCCCGCCGGCGACTCCGGTTGCGCGGCGGCGTCGGAGACAACGCGCCAGAAGCGTCGGACGAACCGCACCATCGGCTCGATCCCATCCGGGCTCCAGTTGATGTCCTGGTCGGCAGGCCCCTGGAAGAGGATGTAGATGCGGATCGCGTCGGCCCCGAACTGGTCGACCAGCTCGTCGGGTGACACGCCGGCCTGCGACTTCGACATCTTCCGACCGTCGAGCAGCACCCAACCCTGGTGGAACAACCGCTGGAACGGCTCTCGGAAACCGAGCATCCCCCAGTCGTTCATCGCCTTGACGAAGAAGCGCGAATAGAGCAGATGACCCTTCGCGTGGTCGATGCCGCCGATGTACTGGTCGATCGGCATCCACGCGTCGACCAGCCGCCGCTCGAACGGCGCCTCCGCGTTATGCGGGTCGCAATAGCGGAGGAAGTACCACGACGAGTCGACGAACGTGTCCATCGTGTCCGCCTCGCGTCGCGCCGGTCCGCCGCAGGACGGGCACGTGACGTTCATGAACTCCTCGTTGGACGCGAGTGGCGGCTTCCCCTTCGGCCGGTAGTCCTCGACCTCCGGTAGCAGCAGCGGCAACTCGCTCTCGGGCAGCGGGACGATCCCGCACGTGTCGCAGTACACGACCGGGATCGGTGCGCCCCAGTAGCGCTGACGGGAGAAGCTCCAGTCGCGCAGGCGGTAGTTGATCGCCGGCTTCGCGCGGCCGTGGTCGGACAGCCACTGCACGATCGCACCCTTGGCCGCGTTCGCCTCCTGCCCGTTGAACTCGCCGGAGTTGACGAGCGTGCCGTCGTCCGCGATCACTGCGACGACCGGCAGAGCGAACGCAGCAGCGAACTCCGCGTCGCGCTCGTCGTGCGCCGGCACGGCCATGATCGCGCCCGTGCCGTACTCCATCAGCACGTAGTCGGCGACCCAGATCGGGATGCGCTCGCCGTTGACGGGGTTCGTCGCGTAGCGCCCCGTGAAGACGCCGGTCTTGTCGCGCTGCTCACGCTCCTCGGTCGGACGCGCAGCGGCGATGCGCGCGTACGAGCGCACCTCGTCGGCCTGCTCCGTTCCTTCGACCAGCTTGTCGACGAGCGACGACTCGGGTGCGACGACGAAGAAGGTCGCGCCGAACAGCGTGTCCGGCCGCGTCGTGAAGACGGGAATGTCGATGTCGAGCTCGTCCACGCGGAACAGCACCTCTGCCCCGTCCGAGCGGCCGATCCAGTTCGTCTGGATCTTCTTCGTACGGTCCGGCCAGTCGATCGTCGCCAGGTCGTCGAGCAGCTGATCCGCGTACGCGGTGATCTTGAAGAACCATTGCGCCATGTTCCGGGCCTCGACGACGGCACCGCACCGCCAGCACTTCCCGTCGACGACGTGCTCGTTCGCGAGCACGGTCTGGTCGTTCGGGCACCAGTTGACCGGTGCCTCCTTGCGGTACACGAGCCCCTTCTCCAGGAACTTCAGGAACAGCCACTGCGTCCAGTGGTAGTAGGTCGTCTCGTGCGCGGACACGACGCGCTGCCAGTCGATCGCCCAGCCCATGCGGCGCATCTGGTTCGTGATCGTCGCGATGTTACGCTCGGTGATCTCGAGCGGGTGGCCGCCTTCACGGATCGCAGCGTTCTCGGCCGGCAGGCCGAAGGAGTCGAAGCCCATCGGGCGCAGCACCTCGTGACCGGTGCGCCGGCGGAAGTGCGTGACGACGTCGCCCATCGTGTAGTTGAGGACGTGCCCCATGTGCAGCTGCCCGGACGGGTACGGCAGCATCTCGAGCATGTAGAAGCGCGCCTTGTCGTCGCCCGGCTCGGGGTCGGGCGCGTGGAAGGCCTGCTCGTCCTCCCAGACGGCTTGCCATTTCGCTTCGATCTCGTGTGCGTCGTATCTGGTGTCTGACACTTCTTCTCTCGAGCCTCCTGGTGTTCCGACGGAAGAGGTGTCAGACACCAGAAAAAGAAAAGCCTCTCGCGTGAGAGGCCGTCGGGAGCCGGCGCGGCGTTTCGCCGCGAGGTTCCCTGGGTCAGCTAAGGAGCAGCTCCATCGCGTCTAAGTCTAGCCAGGCTTGCGGCCGGGCCGCCACCAATTCCAGTCTCCGAGCAGCGCCATCAGGCTCGGAACCAGGAGCGCCCGGACGAGCGAGGCGTCGATCGCGACGGCGAGCGCGATCCCGAGACCGACCTCCTTCACGATCACGATCCCCGAAGTGGCGAACGACCCGACCGCGACGCAGAAGAGGAGCGCGGCCGCGGTGACCACGCGACCTGTGCGCTCGAGGCCCAGCGCGACCGCCTCCCTGTTGGGGAGCCCGCTCTCGTGCGCCTCTCGGATGCGCGACAGCAGGAAGACGCCGTAGTCGGTCGCGAGCCCGAACGCGATCGCGAACAGGAGCACGGGTTGCGTGAGCTCGAGGGCGCCCTGGCTCGTGTAGTGAAGAGCTCCCTCGAGCCGCCCGTCCTGGAACACCCAGACGAGGACGCCGAACGCGGCCGTGAGGCTGAGAGCATTCATCAGCACCGCTTTCACCGGCAGGATCACCGAGCGGGTGACGAGATAGAGCAGCGCGATGATCGTCAGCGCGAGGATCGCGCCCGCCGCGGGCAGGTGCCGTCGCAGCGAGGACGACGTGTCGAGGTACCACGCGGTGACGCCTCCGACCGAGGTCCCGGGCAGCGCGCGGATGCGACGGACGAGGTCCTTCGCGCCCTCGGACATCGGCCGCGCGACCGGTGTCACGTCGGCGCTCCAGAGCCCGCCGCCGAGCGGCCGCGGCGCCGTCATCGCGTCGACACCCCGCAGCTCATGCACCCGCGCGAGTGTGGCGCGCGACGCCACGACGTGCTCAGGTGCCCGCGCATGGATCGCGTCCTGCACCTGCCGTGCGCTCGCACTCGTGGGCAGGACGGACGCGTCGACGCCCGTGAAACGCACGCCGAGGAACGGCAGCCCGAGCGCGACGAGCACTGCGGCCGTCCCGACCGCGATCGGCAGCGGCCTTCGCATGACTCCGTGCGCAAAGCGGTACCAGCCTCCGGTGCCGGGGGGTGGCCCCCGCCGAAGTGCGAGCGCGTCGACATGCCGTCCGAGGAGCGCGAAGAGCGCCGGGATGACGAGCAGCGCGACGACGCCCGCAAGCAGTGCGACCGCCATCCCGCCGATCGCCATCGACCGCAGGAACGCGAGCGGGAAGACGAGCAGGGATGCGAATGCGGCAGCGACCGTCACGGCACTGAACGCGACCGTCTGTCCCGCCGTCGCAACGGTCGTGCGCAGCGCCTTCTGTGGATCCGACTCCGCCAGCTCCTCGCGGTAGCGCGAGAGGAGCAGCAGGCTGTAGTCGATCGCGAGCCCGAGCCCAGCGCCGGTGACGAGATTGAGCGCGAACACGGAGATCGTGACCGCCGAGTTCGCGAGCCGAAGCATCGCGAGCGTCGTGACGATCGACAGGACACCTGCGGCCACTGGGAGGAGAGCCGCCACGACACCGCGGAAGATCCAGATGCCGAGCACGAGGAGGAGCGGAAACGCGATCAGCTCGGCACGCAGCAGGTCGCGCTCCGACTGCCGCCGCACCTGCTCGCTCGCGACGGCAGGGCCTCCGACGAGACCGGGCGCAACGTGCTCGATCCGGCGGGCGGCCGCGCCCGTGTCGCTGCCGTCTCTGAGATACGCGGCGACGACGACCTTCCCTCCGCGCGCCCGCCCCCGGTGCACGACCGCAACCGCCGGATCGCGCCGCACGAGCGACACGGCGCGGCCTGCCTCGCCGCGGGACGCGATGATCACGATCGACGGACCGGGAATGACGCCCGTGCGCTGCGAGAGCAGCTGGAACGTCCGGTAGCTCTCCGAGCCCTTGTCCTGGTAGTCGTTGTCGCTCGCGCTGAGGTGCGACGGCGTGCCGGCGCCGAAGACCCCGGCGGCGACGGCGAGCACGACGGCGGCCACGAGGATCCGCCGCGGGCGGCGCCACGCGAGATCGGCGAGAAGGGCGAACACGCATCGGCCACAATGCCTGACGTGCCACACGTGTTCGACCTGTTGCCCGACGGGGCGTCGATCGCCGACGGCGTGCTCGTCGTCGGCGGCGTGCGCGCGACCGACCTCGCCGAGCGATTCGGGACGCCGCTCGTCGTCTACGACGAGGCGACGCTCCGAAACCAGGCGCGCGCCTACCGCGCGGCGGCGCCGGACGCGCTGGTCGCCTACGGCACGAAGGCGTTCCCGTCGGTCGCGGTGCTGCGGCTGTTCGCCGAGGAAGGGCTCGGCGCCGACGTCTCGACCGCGGGCGAGCTGGCGTTCGCGCTCCGCGCGGGGCTCGACGGCCGGCGGCTCGTCGTGCACGGGAACAACAAGGAGGACGAGCTGCTGCGCGGAGCCGCGGAGGCGGGCGCGCTCGTCGTCCTCGACTCGCTGGACGAGCTCGAGCGGGCGCGAGGTGCCGGCGTCGAGCGGTTCCTCGTCCGCGTCACGCCGGGTATCGAGGCCGACACGCACGAAGCCGTCAAGACGGCCCACCACGGCTCGAAGTTCGGCCTGCCGCCCGACGACGCGGCCGAGCTCGTGCGCCGCCTTCCCTCCTGCGAGGGCTTGCACGTCCACGTCGGCTCGCAACTCATGCACTTCGGCGCGTCGCTGATGACCGTCGACTGGGTCGCGCAGTTCGCCGCGCGGCTTCGTTCCGAGCTCGACTGGACCCCTCGTCTCGTCGACCTCGGCGGAGGGCTCGGCGTCAGGCACGTGGTCGAAGAGCCGTCGTTCACCATCGAAGAGTTCGTCGGAGGCCTCGTCGGCGAGCTGCGCCGCGCATGGCATCTGCAGCAGTTGCCGGAGGCGCAACTCGCGCTCGAACCGGGCCGGTCGCTCGTCTCGCGCGCCGGGATCACGCTCTACACCGTCGGCGGTGTGAAGCGCGCGAGCGCGGCGACGACCTACGTCACCGTCGACGGCGGGATGTCCGACAACCCGCGTCCCGCGATGTACAACGCGCGCTACGCCGCGGTGCTTGCCTCACGCGCGGACGCCGAGCCCGACGGCGCGTTCGCAATCGCAGGGAAGCACTGCGAATCGGGCGACGTGCTGATCGAGCGTGTCGAGCTGCCGCGCCCCCGCCGCGGCGACATCCTCGCGGTACCGGTCACCGGCGCCTACACCCTCGCGATGTCCTCGACGTACAACGCGGTGCCGCGTCCGGCAGCTGTGCTCGTCGCCGGCGGGGACGCGCGCCTGATCCGCCGGCGCGAGACGGTCGACGACCTACTCGCGCTCGAGAGCGACTAGTACAGCCGGTACGACGCGCGCGACAGGAAGAGGCCGTGCCCGTGTCCGTTCGTGCACGTGAGCCCGGTCAGGCGCGACCTGCAGGTGAAGCCGTGCGATCGCCACGTGCGGCCGTAGGCGAGCACGACGAATCTCGGGGTGTCGCGTCCGATGTCGTAGAGAACTCCCCCCGTGCAGACGGGCTGCGCCTTGCCGCCGTCGGAGAGCTCGAACCCGTGCCAATCGAGCCCGGTGCGCGCCTGACAGCGGTTCTGCTGCGCGCGCGAAAACGAGGAGGTCTTGATGTCGCAGAGGAGGTTCCCATGCGTCGTCGGCTTGATCGGCACGTAGAAGCACGAGATGTTGCGCGTCGGCGTCTTCACGCCCGGGAGCGGCGCGGCCTGCCCCGCCGAACCGGCGACTGCACCGACGAGGGCGACCACCACGAGGGTGCGCTTCACGAGGACGAATCGTACGGGCATCGCTGCCCGGGTGCAGGAGGGTCGATGGCGAGCAACTCCTGGACGGAGACGGCACGAAGCCCGCGCACCCTGATCGCCTGCAGGATCGCCGGGAGGGCACGAACCGTCCACGGGTGCAGGTCGTGCAGGAGGATGATCGACCCCGGACGGAGGCCCCGCTCCACGTTCCGGACGATCGCGCGAACGCGGGCGTGCGGGACGTCGTCCCGCGCGTCGACGTTCCAGAAGACCTCGACGAGGCCGAGCCTCACAGAGATGTCGTCGGTCGCGCGCGAGTGCTCCGCGTACGGCGTACGGAAGAGCCGCGGCTTCCACCCGACCTGGGAGCCGACCTCGTACTGCGTCCGCATCAGCTCGAGCCACACGACCCAGTGCGGGAGCCGGGTGAGGTGGGCATGCGACCACGTGTGGTTGCCCACGCCGCCGACGCGCGCCTCGGCGTACGCGCTGTGCGGCCAATACGCAAGCCGGTTGCCGACGTCGAAGAACGTCGCGTGTGCACCGTTCCGGCGCAGGATCCGGAGCAGCTGCATCGTGTACGGGCTCGGCCCGTCGTCGAAGGTGAGCGCGACCGCATCGCCGCGGCCGCCGCCGCACGAGACGATCTGACGCCGGTCGAGCACTTGCCGGAACGCGCGGTGCTGCGCCCACATGGGTGGAAAGCTGGGCCGCCCGAGCCCTGGGGCCGGCCGCTCCGGCGCCGCCACCGCCGCCGAGACGACGGCGACGAGGAGCAAGGCGGCGAGCAGCGGTCTCATCACATACGGAGCTTGAGCGCAAGCACGTTCGCGACGAACGGCTTCGACACGTTGTACACCCCGTGCTCGTTGACGGCCCGCTCGCCCTGGTACCAGCCGGCGAGCGCGAGCGACTCGTTCCCGTGGAAGACCTGCAGCAGGTGGCGGAGGTACAGGATCCCGACTTCGATGTCGCCGTCCACCGTGTGCGGGATCTTCCGGCCGGCGAGCACCGTCTCGACGTACTCGCGTGTCGTCGGCAGCGTCTGCAGCACGCCGCGCGCGCCGGCCGACGAGACGATCCTCGTCTGGTAGCCGGACTCCATCCACGCGAGCGCGCGCACGAGGTGCGGGTCGACGCCGAGCTTGCCCGACCACGTGTCGAGTCGTGCGCGGACGTCGCTCTGCGTCGCTGCGAGTCCGGCCGTCGCCGCCGGGACGCGCAACCGCTGACCGATCAGGATCGGCTTGCTCGGGTCGATGTGATTCAACGACGCGACGGCGGCGATCGTCGTGCCGGCGCTCTTCGCGATCGCGGTGAGCGTGTCACCGACACGAACGACGTGCACGGTCGACGTCACCGCCTTCGGTACGGAGCTGCGAACCGGGACACGATCGCGGTTCGCGATTACCGAGAGCGTCCGTGGTCCGACGATGGAGTCCGCGGACAAGTGCATGACCCGCTGGTAGCGCTTCAGCGACGCGGCGGTCTCTGCGCCGAAGTAGCCGTCGAGCGCGCCGGTGTAGACGCCGCGGCGCGTCAAGAGGAACTGCAGCACGGAGACGTCGAGCCCGAAGTCGCCCCGCTTCAGGACGCGTGAGCCGAACAGTGGGCGTCCGAGAGGGCCGAGGGCGATGCGCGTGCGCGTGTCGGCGGCGCCGACGCGAAGATGGTGGGCACGCTGGAAGGCGTGGACCGCGGCCGCGGTGCGGGCTCCGGCGACTCCGTCGATCTGCGCGAGGTAGAGCCCGTGCGCGCGCAGGGCGACCTGGAGCCCCGCAATCTGCGGGTTGACGCCCGCGAGGGCGCCGGCGGGCGCGGCGAGAGCCGCGACCGCCGCAAGGACGGCGAGACGAGTCACGGAGCTGGGACCATTCGCCCCGCTCCGCGCAGCTCCTTCAAACGCGGCGAAGCCGCTCGCGCAGGCGCTCGATGCGGGCTTCGTCGAGCCCGGCGTGCTGCAGATACGCCTCCACGCTGCCGTGCGCGTGCTCGAGCTCCTCGAGCGCGCGCTGCATCGCCTCGGCGGGCGTGTGCTGCATGAACAACCTGCGCGCGCGCTCGTCCTCGTCGGGCGCCGCGTCCACCCAGCTGTCGGGCGCGCCCGCCCGTCGTTCCTCTGACAGCGAGTAGTCGCGCGCGATCTCCTCGATCGGCGCGCCGGCGAGTCGGAGGAGCAGCGCGGCGACGAGCCCGGTGCGGTCCTTGCCGCCGGCGCAATGGAACACGACTGCGCCGTTGGGAGCGTCGGCGATCGCCGCGAGCGCTTGCGCGAAGTTCGGAGCGTACGCGTGCAAGATTCGGGTGTACGAGATCGCCCAGTAGCCGGCCGGGTCTTCGACCGCCATGTAGTCGCGAATGTCGTCGCTGAACTCGGGATCGAGCTCTCCGAGCAGCGAGACGTGCACGACGTCGATGTCGACGTCGCGCGGCGGGTCTTCGTCGAGCTCTTCCGGCCACCGAAGGTCGACGATCCGGGCGACGCCGTGGGCGGCGAGCGAACGCCAGCCGTCGTCGGTCAGCAGCCTGATGTTGTCCGCGCGCACGAGCGCGCCGTACCGCGTCTCGCCGCCTGCTTCGAGCGCGACGCCGCCCAGGTCCCTGACGTTCAAGGCCCCTTCCCAGTCCAGATGACGATTCACGCCGCGGCGGTCTCTGCGCCGAGATACGCCTCGATCACCGCCGGGTTCCGCTGCACCTCGTCCGGCGTGCCCTCGGCGATCTTGCGGCCGAAGTCGAGAACGTGGATGTGCTCGGCGATTCCCATCACGAGCCCCATGTGGTGCTCGACGAGCAGCACGGTGAGGTCGAAGTCGTCGCGCATCCTCGTGATGAACGCGCCGAGCTCCGAGACTTCCTCGTGGTTGAGCCCGCCCGCCGGCTCGTCGAGCAGGAGAAGGCGCGGCGCAGAGGCAAGCGCACGCGCCAGCTCGACGCGTTTCAGCGTGCCGAACGGAAGGCCCGCAACGGGACGACGCGCCACCGCTGCGATCCCGACATAGTCGAGGATCTCGAGTGCGCGCGCGTCGCCGGCAGTGCCGCCGAAGGGCCGCGTACTCGTATGCGCGCCCACCAGGACGTTGTCGAGCACCGTCATGGTCTTGAAGAGCTCGACGTTCTGGAAGGTCCGAGCGATCCCGCGACGGACGACACGGTGCGGCGGTGTGTGCAGAAGGCTCTTGCCGTCGAAGTCGAGCTCGCCCGAATCCGGCTTGTACAGCCGCGTGATCACGTTGAAGAGCGTCGTCTTGCCGGCACCGTTCGGCCCGATCAGGCCGACGATCTGGCCGGGGTCGACGTCGAGCGAGACTTCGTCGATCGCAACGATCCCGCCGAACCGGCGGGACACATCCCGGATCGAGAGCAGGGCCATGCAGCGAGTGTAGTAACCGGGCACCGCGGTTTCCCGTTCCACAAAGAAGGGGAGGCACCGGACCATGACTCTCAATGGCGTCAAGCGCGTGCCGATCACTCTGCTCGGTGCGGCCGGTGCCGGAGCATTGCTCTGGCTCGCGGCCGCGCATGTCGACCGCTCGACCACGGGCGGCTACTGGGCCGCGACCGGGCTCGTCGTCGCGGCTGGGCTCGTGTTCGGCCTGTCACAGCTGCGGGGCGCCGGTGGCCATCCGCCGGCGATGTTCCTGTTCGGCTTTCTGCCCGTCCTGATCGTCGCGGGTTGGGTGATCGTCGGGATGCAGCCGAGCTCGAACTGGTTCGCGCACCACGTGCGGTCCTGGTCGGGCGACATCGGCGTCGGGAGCGTCATGCGCGCACTCGGAACCTGGGTGGGCGTGCTCGCCTTCGGCATCGGAGCGACGCTCGCGGCGGCGGCCGAGCCGTTCGGCTCGCGACGCCGTCGGCCTGCGGAGCCGGTGCGCCAGGAGAACGAGGTGCCGACGCCGCAGCCGCCGCCCGAGCCCGTGCCTCAACCGGACCCGAAGCCGGAGCCCGAGCCGGTGGGCGAAGAGACGCTCGTCAGGTAATCGGCAGCGCGCACGCGAACCGCTCGCACACATAGACGGCCGTCTTGCCGTCGACTTCGGTGCGTCCCTCGAGCAGCGGCACGTCCGCGGCCGGGCCGAACGCGACGACGTCGGTCGGCGCCGCCTCGGCAAGCGCGCGGCGCGCGACTTCCGCAGTGGGATCGCCGACGATCGCGAGCTCGCGATGCGGAGCGAGATGCTGGTCGAGAGCGACCAGCATCCAACCGAATGAGGTCGGCGAGCTCGAGAGGCCGGCGCGAACGAGCCGCAAGACCGAAACGCCGCGGCGCTCGAGCTCCTCGTCACCCCAGATGCGCGCCAGCCGCAGCAAGACGTACGCGAACATCGCGTTCCCGCTCGGCGTCGGATGGTCGTCGACCTCTTTCTTGCGCGCGACGAGACGCTCGCCGTCCACGGGTGCCTGGAAGAAGCCGCCGTGCTCGTCGTCGACGAACAGGGTGAGCGCGACCCGGGCGAGGCGATATGCCTCGAGCAGGAACGCCGGCTCGCCCGTCGCCGTGTGCAGCTCCATCAACCCGTACACCACGTCGGCGTAGTCCTCGAGGTAGCCCGTCCCCTTCGCGATGCCGTCGCGCCACGTGCGGTGCAAGCGCCCGTCCGAGGTCGACAGCGGGCCGAGCAGGAAGGCCGCGAGGCGGACGGCGACGTCGACACGGCCCGCCTGCGCGAACGCCGCGAGCGCGAGGCCGTTCCACGACGCGACCGCCTTGTCGTCGCGGAGCGGCTGCGGGCGCTGCTCACGGATCGCGAGCAGGCGCGCACGCTCGGCGTCGTCGAGCTCGCCGCGCAGGACGAAGCGGTCGTGTTCGAACGGCTCGAAGAGCGCTTCCGGAGCGCCCTCCCCCGGCGCCCACGTGAACGTAAGCCCTTCGACCCCGTTCGTGTCGGCGTCCTGCGCCGAGGCGAAGCCACCGCCGTCGAGTGCGAGCTCCCGCTCGAGGTAGTCGAGCGTCCGGTCGGCGACCGCGCGGTAGCGATCGTCGCCGAAGCGTCTCGCGGCATGCAGGTACACGCTCGCGAGCAGCGCGTTGTCGTACAGCATCTTCTCGAAATGGGGCACGAGCCAGCGCGCGTCGACCGAGTAGCGGTGGAATCCGCCGCCGACCAGGTCGTGCATGCCGCCGGCCGCCATGGCATCGAGCGTCCGGCGTGTCATCTCGTGCTCCCCGCGGCGAAGGAGGAACTCCAGCACCGGCGCGGGCGGGAACTTGGGCGCGCGCCCGAAGCCGCCCCACGTCGGATCGAACACTGCGCGAAGGCTCTCCTGCGCGTCGTCGAGCAACCGGGACGTGAGCGGGTCGCTCGACGCGGCGAGAAGCGAGCCGGAACGGATGTGCTCCGCAAGGTTCGCGCTCGACTGTCGCACCTCGTCGCTTCGCGTCTCCCACGCTTCTGACACCGCAAGCAAGACCTGTTGGAAGGCCGGCAGCCCGTGCCGCGGCTCGGGCGGGAAGTACGTGCCGCCGAAGAACGGCTCCCCCTCGGGCGTCAAGAACACCGTCATCGGCCAGCCGCCGCTGCCCGTCAGCGCGACGACTGCATCCATGTAGACGGAGTCGAGGTCGGGCCGTTCCTCGCGATCGACCTTCACGCAGACGAACCGCTCGTTCATGACCCGCGCCGTCGCCGCGTCCTCGAACGACTCGCGCTCCATCACGTGGCACCAGTGGCAGGCGGCGTAGCCGATCGACAGCAGGATCGGAAGGTTCTCGAGCCGCGCGCGGCGCAGCGCTTCGTCGCCCCACGGGTACCAGTCGACCGGATTCGCAGCGTGTTGGAGCAGGTACGGCGACGTCTCGTTCGCGAGGCGATTCACCGGCGGCGAAGCCGCCTAACGCCTTCGACTGCGACCGTGAGCAGGCCGGCGAGGCCGAACGCGACGAGCAGCGCAACCCACGCGTGGTTTTCGAAGAACCGCCCGCCGAAGTAGCCGAGCACGGACGCGTACACCGCCCACGAGATCGCAGCGAGGGCGTCGAAGGCGACGAACCGCGCGTACGGGTAGTGGGTGACGCCGCAGGTGAACGTCGCCGCGGTGCGGCCGCCCGGCACGTAACGGCCGACGATCAGGACGAGGCCGCCGCGCTCCTCGAGCTGGCCGTGCGACCAGCGCAGCGCACGCTGCGCACGGTCGCCTTCGAGAAAGCGCTCCTGAAACGGACGCCCCACGAAGCGGCCGAGGCCGTATGCGATCGAGTCGCCGCAGAACGCGCCGAGCGCACCGGCCACGATCACCCAGCCGAGCGTCAGCTCACCTACGACGGACAGCAGACCCGCGGTGATCAGGGCCGCCTCGCTCGGGAGGATCGGCACCACCGAGTCACCGAGCGCCAACCCCCAGACGATGAAGTACGCCTCGGGCGGGTTCGAAAGGAGGTGGAAGACCGAGTCGAACACGCCGGGATCATCGCGGTCCGGGACTAGGATCGGGCGCGATGGACGATCTCCGCGAGCTCTTCGAGCTGACTGCTGCGATCGCCGCGGACTTCTACGAGACCCTGCCGGACCGCCCCGTCTACCCCCGCGCGACGGTGGCGGAGCTCCACGCCGCCCTCTCGGCTCCGCTGCCGGAGCACGGCCTGCCGGCCCGGACGGTGATCGCCGAGCTCGCCGCGGCCGCCGACCCGGGAATCGTGGCTGAGGCGTCCGGGCGCTACTTCGGGTTCGTGATCGGCGGTGCGGTTCCGGCCTCGATCGCAGCGGACTGGCTGACGTCGACCTGGGACCAGAACGCAGGCATCTTCGCCGGCGGGCCGTCGGCGTCGGTCGTCGAGCAGGCGGCGGGCGCGTGGCTGATCGAGCTGCTCCGGCTGCCGCAGCACGCGTCGTTCGGCTTCGTCACCGGCGCGCAGATGGCGAACTTCACGGCGCTCGCGGCTGCGCGCCATCACGTGCTCGCACACGCCGGCTGGGACGTCGAGCGCGACGGCCTGCAGGGCGCGCCGAAGATCCGCGTCGTGGTCGGCGCGAAGCGTCACGGCACGATCGACCGGGCGCTGCGCATGCTCGGGCTGGGCGCACCGACCGACGTCGTTCCCGTCGACGCAGAGGGCCGCATGCTGGCGGGCGACCTGCGGCTCGGCGACGAACCGACGATCGTGTGCGCGCAGGCGGGCGAGGTGAACACCGGCGCGAGCGATCGCTTCCCGGAGATCGCCGACGCGCGGGACACCGCTCCCAACGCGTGGCTCCATGTCGACGGCGCGTTCGGGCTCTGGGCGGCGGCGACCGACTCGCTCCGCCACCACGTCGACGGCGCCGAACGCGCCGACTCCTGGGCGACGGATGCACACAAATGGCTCAACGTTCCTTACGACTCGGGACTCGTCTTCACCGCGCACCCGGAATCGCACAGCGCCGCGTTCTCGGCGCGCGCCGCCTACCTGATCGTCGACGACGACAAGCGCGAGCAGGTGGACTGGAACCCCGAGCACTCACGGCGCGCCCGCGGCTTCGCCGTCTACGCCGCGATCCGCTCGCTCGGCCGCACCGGAATCGCCGAGCTGGTCGAGCGCACGTGCGCGCACGCGAAGACGTTCGCCGCCAGGCTCGAGGTGATCGGTGCCGAGATCCTGAACAGCGTCGAGCTGAATCAGGTGCTGTTCCGCTTCGCCGACGACGCGCGCACGGAAGCCGTGCTCGCCGCCGTCCAGGAGAGCGGCGAGGCATGGATGAGCGGCACGGTCTGGGAGGGGCGTCCCGCAATTCGCATCTCCGTCTCGAACTGGCAGACGTCCGAGGACGACGTCGAGCGCACGCTGGCTGCGTTTCGCGAGCTCGCACCGGCATGAGGCGCAACTACGAAGACTTCACCGTCGGTGACGTCTATCGGTCGGAGGTCGCGCGCACGGTCACCGAGACGGACAACCTGCTCTTCACGATGCTCGCGATGAACACCAACGAGCTGCACTTCAACGAGGAGGCGGCTCGGGCGAGCGAATGGGGCAAGCCGCTCGTCAACTCGACGTTCACGCTCGCGCTCGTGCTCGGCCTCTCCGTGAGCGACACGACGCAGGCGGGCGGCGTCAACCTCGGCTGGACGGACATCCGCCTTCCCCACCCGGTCTTCGTCGGCGACACGCTGCGCTCCGAGACCGAGGTGCGCTCGGCGCGCGAGTCCCAGTCACGGCGCGGCTACGGGATCGTCGGAGTGCTGACGCGTGGGCTCAACCAGCGCGACCAGGTCGTGTGCGAGTTCGAGCGGAGCTTCCTCATCCCGAAGGCATGGCCGGCACGCTGACGGCTCACGGCCAGCGAGCCGCGCGGTACAGGTAGCCCTCGAGCCGCCGGCCGAGTACCTTCTCGAGCCAGAGCGAGATCTGGACGAGCGACGCGACGTCGATCCCCGTGCGGACACCGTCGCGCTCGAGCTGCCAGACGAGATCCTCGGTCGCGATGTTCCCGGTCGCGTGCGGGGAGAACGGGCAGCCGCCGAGGCCGCCGATCGAGGCATCGAGCACCGAGGCACCGCCGTCGAGAGCGGCCCATGCAGACGCGTACCCCGTGTTGCGCGTGTTGTGCAGGTGCGCGCCGACGCGAGGCCCGAGGATCGCGACGCGCTCGACGAGCCGTCGTACCCGCTTCGGCGTGGCGACACCGATCGTGTCCGCGAGCACGAGCTCGCCTGCGCCCTCGAGCCGTTCGCACAGCGCGGCGACCGCGCCGGGGTCGACCTCGCCCTCGAACGGGCAGCCGAACGCACACGAGATCGTGATCGTCACCGGCCGGTCCGCCGCCGCGACGATCGCGCCCACGCGGCTCACGGCTTCCTCGAGCGTCGCGTTGCCGTTCCGCAAGTTGAACGTCTCGGTCACGGCCAGTGTGCAGTTGACCCGGTCGAGGGTCGTCGTCGCGAACCGCGCGTAGCCGCGCTCGTTGAGCACGAGGCCGGAGAGCTCTGCATTCCCTTTGTCGGTGTCGGCGATGACCTCCTCCGCGTCCGCCATCTGCGGGACGCGGTCGGCACGCACGAACGACACAGCTTCGATACGCGGCACGCCCGCCGCGGCGAGGCGCGTGACGAGCTCCGCACGCGTCGCGTGCGGAAGCGCGTCCGGCTCGTTCTGCAGCCCGTCACGAGGGCCGACATCGCAGATCACCACGTCCATCGAGCGTAGTTTCCCCCGACGCGCTCCCATCGGGGCGGGCTACGGTCGTCGTATGCACCCTTCGGCCTCCTTCAGCGCCACGCTGCGTACGCGGCTCGACGACACGCCGGGCACGTTCGCCCGCTTCGCGGCGGCGATCGGCGAGGCAGGTGCGTCGCTCGGCGCGATCGACATCGTCCGTGTCGAGCAGGACACCAAGGTTCGTGACGTCACCGTCCTCGCTGCCGACGCCGCGCACCTCGACGCGATCGTCGAGAGCGTCCGACACACGGACGGGGTCGAGATTCTGCACGTTTCCGACCGCACGTTTCTCCTGCACCTCGGCGGCAAGATCGAGGTCGTGCCACGGTCGCCCGTGAAGACTCGCGACGACCTGTCGATGGCGTACACGCCTGGGGTCGCCCGCGTCTCGCAGGCGATCGCCGACGACCCCAGCGCAGTGTGGTCGCTGACGACCAAGCAGCACATGGTGGCGGTGGTCACCGACGGCTCGGCGGTGCTGGGGCTCGGGAACATCGGCCCCGAAGCGGCGCTTCCGGTGATGGAAGGCAAGGCGATGCTCTTCAAGGAGTTCGGCGAGGTCGACGCGTTCCCGATCGCGCTCGCGACCCAGGATGCCGACGAGATCGTCGCGGCCGTGAAGGCGATCGCGCCCGGCTTTGGCGGCATCAATCTCGAGGACATCGCCGCTCCGCGCTGCTTCGAGGTCGAGGAGCGGTTGCAGGCCGAGCTGGACATCCCGGTGTTCCACGACGATCAGCACGGAACGGCGATCTGCGTGCTGGCGGCGCTACTGAACGCGCTGCGCGTGGTCGGCAAGCAACTCGCCGACGTCCGCATCGTGACCACGGGCTGCGGCGCGGCCGGTACCGCGGTGACGAAGATCCTGCTCGCCGCAGGCGCGCGCCGGATCGTCGGCTGCGACGAGGGAGGCGCGATCTATCGCGGCCGGCCCGGCCTCGACGACGCGAAGCGCGACTATGCCGAGCTGACGAACCCGGACAACGTCAGCGGCGCCGCCGACGAGGTGCTCGACGGCGCGGACGTCTGCATCGGGCTGTCCGTCCCCGGCGCGATCACCCGCGCGGGCGTCGAGCGAATGGCCGATGCGCCGATCGTCTTCGCACTCGCGAACCCACGCAGCGAGGTCGAGCCGGAGGAGATCGAAGATCTCGCCGCCGTGATCGCAACCGGCCGCTCCGACTACCCGAACCAGATCAACAACGTGCTTGCCTTCCCGGGCGTCTTTCGCGGTGCGCTGAGCGTCGGTGCACGCACGATCACGCACGACATGCAGATCGCTGCGGCGCACGCGCTCGCCGACGTGATCGCCGAGCACGAACTGGCCGCCGATTACGTCGTGCCGAGCGTGTTCGACCGCGGCGTCGCACCCGCCGTCGCGCGTGCCGTCGCCGAGGCCGCCGTCAGGGAAGGCGTCGCCCGCGATCACCCGGAGGTGAAGAGATGACTGTCATGGTTTCCGAGCTGCGCACCGGCACCGTCGGCGAGGCGATGAACCCGGGCGTCCTCACCTGTCTCCCCGTCACGCCGCTTCGAGACGTCGCACGGATGATGGTGCGGCACCGCGTGCATGCGATCGTCGTCTTCGGCACCGACGACCGGCTCCACCCCTGGGGCGTGGTGTCGGATCTCGACCTGATCGGAGCGATCGGGACCGGTGCGAACGCCGGCTCGGTCGCGGCCTCTCCCGTGATCACGGTCACGCCGGGCGTCGCCCTCGAGCATGCGGCGACGCTGATGGCGGAGAACGAGACGACGCACCTGCTCGTCGTCTCCGACAAGGGGCTCCCGGTCGGCGTGATCTCGACGCTCGACGTGGCGCGCGCCGCGGCGGCGGAAGGCGATCCGGGCTCGAGCTAGCTCGAGCCGACGAGCTCGGCCGCGGCCGCCGAGAGCTCCTCGGTGTGCCGGTCGACGTCGGCATCCGACGTCACCGGGGACATCAGCGCCATGTTGTGGAACGGCGTGAGCAGCACGCCGCGGTTCAGCGCGTAGAGGTGGATGAGCCGGTCGAGGAGATGATCCTGGCCCTCCGCCGCCTCGCTGCCGTTGCGCGGGCGCTCCGGCCGGAAGAGGTACTCGACGCGGCAACCGAGACGCGTCACGTGCCACGGCAACGAGTGCTCGGCGATCACGGAGGCGACACCCTGCTCGAAGCGCTCGCCGAGCGCGATCATGCGTGCGAACGCCTCGTCCGTGAGGACGTGCGTGAGCGTCGCCCGCACGGCTGCGAACGAGAGCACGTTCGCGGCGAGCGTCCCGCCGACACCGCCGACGTCGGAGTCGTCGACGCCGATCGCCGCATCGATGCGCGCAGCCACCTCTTCCGAGAAGCCGTACGCGGCGGACGGGATGCCGCTGCCGATCGCCTTGCCGATCGTGAGCACGTCCGGATCGAGGCCGTGCGCGGCGGTGACCCCGCCGGGGCCGGCGCACAGCGTGTGCGTCTCGTCGATCACGAGCAGCGTCCCGTACCTGCGGGTGAGAGAGCGAAGCGCGTCGTGGAACCCGGGCTCTGCCGGGACGATCCCGATGTTCGTCAGCGCAGGCTCCGCCAGCACGCACGCGACGTCGCCGTGCGCCAGCTCGCGCTCGAGCGCCGCCACGTCGTTCCACTCGACGACGCGAGTCGTCTCGTCGAGCGGCACGGGCGGACCGAGGTTGCCTTCGCGCTCCACGACCGCGTCACCGTCGAGCGTGGCGAACGTCTCGTCGACGGTGCCGTGGTAGCACCAGTTGAACACGAGCACCTTCGGCCGCCCGGTGACGAGCCGCGCGAGGCGGATCGCGAAGCGGTTCGCGTCGGTCGCCGTGAGCGCGAACTGCCAGCGCGAGACACCGAAGCGTCGCGTCAGCTCCTCCCCCACCCAGAGCGCGTCCTCGCTCGGAAGCATCAGCGTGATCCCGCGCGCGAGCTGTTCCGCCACCGCCTGCACGACCGCCGCGGGTGAGTGGCCGGTCATCGCGCCGGTATCGCCGAGGCAGAGGTCGACGTACTCGATCCCGTCCACGTCGCGGAACCTCGCGTCCCAGGCCTTCTCGGCGTAGACCGGGAACCCACCGGCCCAGCGGAGCATCCAGTGCATCGGCACGCCGCCGAGCAGCGACGACCGCGCCCGCTGTGAGAGGGCACGGGACTTGGGATGCGTGTCGGCGAACGACTTCAGCTCACGCTCGAGCAGACGCGCGGCCCGGTCTCTCACGGCGTGCGCTCGTCGACGCCGTGCGGCGAGCCGTAGTCGCCGAGCAGGTCGAGGAACGGCACCGCGTCGAACGCCTCCGGGCCGAGAACGCCGGTCTCCGACCACGTTCCGCCCGCGAGGAGCTCGAGGGCCACGACCGGGTTGATCGCCGTCTGCCACACGACGGCCTGTGCACCGTCGCGGGCCATCGTCTCCTCGTTCGAGACCACGTGGTACAGGTAGGTCGCCTTCGGCCGGCCGTCCTTGCCCTTCCCGGTGACGTACGTCCCCGCGCAGGTACGGCCGTGCATCTTGTCGCCGAGCGTCGCCGGGTCCGGCAGCGCGGCGGCGACGACGTCGCGCGGCGCGACCTGCATCCCACGAACGCTCACCGGCTCGGTCGAGTCGAGGTTCAGCTTGTTCAGTGTCCGCAGGACGTCGATGAACTCCTCGCCGAGCCCGTACTTGAACGTGACGCGGTTGCAGTCGATCCACCGCGGGACGAGCAGCACTTCCTCGTGCTCGACGTTCACGCACTCGATCGGTCCGATCCCTTCCGGGAACTCGAACACCTCGGGCTCGGAGAACGGCTCCGTGGTGTACCAGCCGCGGTCGCGCTCCCAGATGACGGGTGGGTTGAGGCACTCCTCGATCGTCGTCCAGATCGAGAACGTCGGCGCGAACGTGTACCCGTCGACGACGAGATCCGCGCCGTCACGCACACCGACTTCGTCGATCTCCGAGAAGAGGTGGTCGGACGCGTAGCGCGCGAAGACGTCAGAGAGACCCGGCTCGACGCCGATGCCGACGAGCGCGAGCAGCCCTCGCTCGCGCCACGCCCCTTCCTGCGCGAATTGGAGGTCGCCGAGCTTCGTCCCCTCCCGGTCGGAGAGCGTCATCGCCATGTCGAGGTAGGTACAGCCTGCGTCGAACGCCGCCTGGAAGATCGGGGGGTTGAAGCGAGGATCAGCCGCGTTGAGGATCACGTCGCAGCGTTCTGCGCGCGCGAGCTCGGCGATCGCTGCCCCGTCCGACGCATCGAGCTGCGCCGCAGCGAACCGTTCGTCGCCGAACCGCTCGACGAGCCCCTGGGGACGGGCAGGATCGAGGTCGGAAAAGACGATTCGCTCGAAGAAATCGCGGCGCGCCACGATGGGGGCGACGGCCGAGCCGACGCCCCCGGTCCCCACGACCAGGACCCTCACGGAATCCGCGTGCCCGGCTCGCGCGTCGCCTCGCCGGCGAGCGCACGCGTCGTGACGTGCATCCGCTCCTGCGCCTCGGTGAGGACGTCGCCGAGGATGCCGGTCATCTCGTCGAACTGGGCCTGCGCCGCGATCAGAGGCGGCGAGATCTGCACGACCGGGTCGCCGCGGTCGTCGGCGCGGCAGATCAAGCCGCGCTCGAACAGGGCCGGCGAAAGGAAGCCGCGTAGCAGCGTCTCGCTGTCCTCGTCGCTGAAGCCCGCTTTGGTCTCCTTGTCCTTCACGAGCTCGAGCGCGTAGAAGTAGCCCGTCCCGCGCAAGTCGCCGACGATGTCGAGGTCGAGCAGCTGTGCGAGCGTGTCGCGGAACGCGGTGCCGTTGTCGCGGACGTTCTCGACGATCTGCTCGCGCTTCATGATCTCGATGTTCTTCAGCGCGATCGCGCACTGGACGGGGTGGCCGCCGAACGTGATCCCGTGCGTATACATCGACTGCTGGCCCATGAACGGCTCGAAGACCTTGTCGGTCGCGATCACCGCACCGATCGACGCGTACGCCGACGACAGCCCTTTGGCGCTCGTCACCAGGTCGGGGCGGATGTCGTACTTCGTCGACCCGAACCACTCGCCGAGCCGCCCGAAGCCGGTGATCACCTCGTCGGCGCAGAGCAGGATCCCGTACTCGTCGCAGATCGCGCGCACGCCCTGGAAGTAACCGGCCGGCGGCGTGAACGCACCGCCGGCGTTCTGCACCGGCTCCATGATCACCATCGCAACTGTCGACGGCCCCGCGGCGATGATCGCCTCCTCGAGGTCGTCGAGCAGGAAGGCGGTGAACTCGTCCTCGGTCTCCTCGTCGGGCCGGTGGTAGCGATTGGTGTTCCGGACGTGGAACGTCTCGGGGACGAGCGGCTCGAACACGTTCTTGATCGCCGCGATGCCGTTGATCGAAAGCGCGCCCATCGTCGTTCCGTGGTACGCCGTCCGGCGCGCGATCGCCTTCCACCGGCGCTCGCCGTGCGCCGCGTGGTACTGGCGCGCGAGCTTCCACGCCGACTCGACCGCCTCCGAGCCGCCCGACACGAAGAACACGCGGTTCAGATCCCCCGGAGCGAGCTGCGCCACCTCATGGGCGAGCTCGATCGCGCGCGGGTGCGCATACGACCAGTTCGTGTAGAACGGCAGCTCCTTCAGTTGCGCGTGCGCGGCCCGCCCGACCTCGTCGCCGTACGAGTAGCCGATCTGCACCGCGAAGAGACCGGCGAGCGCGTCGAGATACCGCTTGCCGTTCGCGTCCTCGAGGTAGCAGCCGTCGCCACGCATGATGATCGGCACCTCGGCGTCTTCGTACGCAGCCATGCGTGTGAAGTGCATCCAGAGGTGGTCGCGGGCAGCTTGCTGCAGGTCGAGGGTCATTCGGTTACTGCTCCTTTCGTGCGACGGGTCTGGACCGCGACGTTCAGGAGCATCGCGGTCAGGGCGATGATGAAGATTGCGCTTCCGATGACGTTTACCTGCGGGGGAGCACCGATTCGTGCTGCGCCCCAGACGAAGAGAGGGAACGTCACCTCAGACCCCGAGTTGAAGTACGTCACGACGAAGTCGTCGACGGAAACCGCGAAACAGAGCAGGAGCGCCGCGAGGATCGCGGGTGCGATCAACGGCAACGTCACCTTTTGGAACGTCACCCACTCGTTGGCGCCGAGATCCATCGCCGCCTCCTCGAGGTGGCGGTCGAAGCCGATCAGCCGCGCCTTCACCGAGACGACCGCGAAGCTGATGCAGAACATCACGTGCGCGATCAGGATCGTCCAGAAGCCGAACACGAAGTTCAGGTTCAGGAAGAGCGTCAGGAGCGACGCACCCATCACGATCTCGGGCGTCGACAGCGGCAGGAAGATCAAGAGGTTCGTCACGCCCCTGCCGCGGAACCCGTAGCGCACGAGCGCGAGCGCGATCAGGGTGCCGAGCGCGGTCGCGATCACGCTCGCGAGCGCCGCGATCTCGAGCGAGAGAGTGATCGCGCTCTGGATACCCGGCACGCCGTTCCAGTAGCGCCAGTTGTCGAACGTGAACTCGTGCCAGGTGTAGTTGAACTTGCCGACCGGCTGGTTGAACGAGAACACGATCACGACGCCGATCGGCAGCAGCAGATAGAGAAAGAACAGCGCCGCGTAGAACGCCAGCACGTGGCGGCGCACGAACGCCCAGACGTTCGCAGCACCGCGCGCCCGCGCCCGCGCCGGAACGGCGAGTGTCGTCACACCGCCGTCCCCGACAGCTGCTCGGTTCCGACCGCGCGCGCGTACGCGGCGACGGCGACGATGATCGCGCCCATGAGGATGAACGACATCGCGGCGGCCGCCGGGTAGTCGGTCAACTCGAGGAACTTCGACTGGATGACGTTCCCGATCATGTGGTTCTGCGGCGCCCCGAGCAGCTGGGCGTTGATGAAGTCGCCGGCCGCCGGGATGAACGTGAGCAGCGTGCCCGCCACGACGCCGGGAAGCGAGAGCGGCACCGTCACCTTGAGGAACGCCTTCCAGCTCGATGCGTAGAGGTCCTCCGCCGCTTCGATCAGGCGATGGTCGATCTGCTCGAGCGACACGTACAGCGGCAGCGCCATGAAGGGCAAGAAGTTGTAGGTGATGCCTGCGATGACGGCGGTTCCCGTCGCCAGCACGTGCCCGCCCGGGCTCACGAGGTGCAGGTGCTGGAGGATGCGGACGACAACCCCGTTGTCCGAGAGGATCGTCTCCCAGGCGAGCGTGCGGATCAGATACGTGACGAAGAACGGCGCCACGATCATCAGCAGCAGCAGGTTCTTCCACCGGCCACCGCGGAACGCGATCCAGTACGCCACCGGGTAGCTCAGGACGAGCGCGAGAATGGTCGCGATCCCGGCGTACTCGATCGAGCGCACGAACTCCGGCCGGTAGTCGGTGAACGCCGACCCGTAGTTCCCCCACGACCAGGTGAATGCGTAGCCGAAGTCGATGTTCCCGGACTCGAGCGACTGGTACGCGAGGAACCCGAGCGGGACGAGGAAGAACACCGCGAGGAACGCGAGCCCAGGTGCGAGCATCACGTACGGCATCAAGCCGCGATGGCGGTGAAACCACTTCATCTCAGCCGGAGATCAGGTTCTGCCACTGCGTCAGGTACTTCTGGTTGTTCAGGGCAGCGCTGTCGAAGAGATGGACGCGCGAGAGCGTCTTCGCCGAGGGGAAGATGAGCTGGTTGTTCGCCACGGACGGGTTCAGCTTGAGCGCCGCCTGCTTCGCACCGATCACCGGCGGGATGTAGTAGATGCCGGTGATGTTCTTCTTCGGGTCACCCGCCTCCATGAGCCCTGCAACCGCGGGGTCGTACACGTAGTTCATGTAGACGGATGCGGTGTAGACGTTGCCGCCCTTCGGGATCAACATGTTGTCCGTCCAGAGCGCGCCGCCGTCCTTGGGCACGCTCCAATGGATGTGGGAGTTGCCGATCTGCGCGATGTCTCCCGACCAGGACATCGCCGCGGCGAGGTCGCCCTTCGCCAGAGAAGGCGCGTAGTCGTTTCCCGTGAACTGCCGGATCTGCTTGGAGTCGACGGCCTTCTTGATGCGGTTGAACGCCGCGTTGAACGACTTGTCCGTCACCTTCGTCGGGTCGTCGCCGTTCGCGAGCATCACGAGCGTGAGCGCGTCGCCCATCGAGTTGAGAACCGTGACCTTCCCTTTCAGCTTCGAGTTCTCGAGCAGATCGGTCACGGAGAGCACCGGCCCGGTGAGCGTGTCGTTGTAGGCGATGCCCGTCATGCCTGACTGCCACGGCAGCGAGTATTCGCGGTTCGGGTCGAAGGTCGGGTGCCGTTGCACCTCCACGAGGTTCTTGATGTTCGGGATCGCCGACTTGTCGAGCTTCTCCGCCCACCCCTTCTTGATCATCAGCGAGAGGTACCGGTCGTTGTCCGTGAGGACGACGATGTCGCGCCCGATCGACTGACCGCGCGAGAGCGCGCCCTGGATCTTCCCGAAGTACGACGCGTTGTCGTTGATGTCCTCGACGTAGTCGACGTGCGTCCCGTACTTCTGCTGGAACTCCTGGAGCGACGGATGCGCCTTGGTCTTGTTGTTCACATCGATGTAGAGGGTCCAGTTGGAGAAGTGCAGCGTCTTCGCGAGCTGCTGCTTGGCTCCGGTGCTGGTGGCGGCGCTCTTGCTTCCGGAGCCGCCGCAGGCGGCGAGCAGCCCCGGCACGGTGAGCAGCGCACTGCCTGCGAGACCGCGCCGCAGAAGCTCCTGGCGGGTGAATTGAGACTGGGTCATGCAGCGACCTCCTCCGATCGATCGACGACGAACGTCGCCTCCGGCGAGAACGACAGCTCGAGCTGCTCGCCGGGAGCGTGCGTCCCCGCACCCTGGACGTAGACCGACACCTCTCCCATGGGTGTCTTCACGACGTACTGCGTCGAGACGCCGACGTATGCGCGCTCGACGATCTCGCCGGCAAGGCGGTTGACCCCGCTGCCGCCGATGTGGAGCTTCTCCGGGCGGATCCCCACCGAGACCGGCCCGGTGCGGCCGTTCAACGAGCCCGATGCGACGTGAAGGGAGTCGCCGCTCTCGAGCCGCACGCGGTCGGGGCCGTCGACGACACCGGAAAGCAAGTTCGAGACTCCGAGGAAGTTGGCGACGAACGGCGTCCGCGGATGCTCGTAGAGCTCGGCCGGCTCGCCGAGCTGCTCGATCCGGCCGCCGTTCATGACGACGATCCAGTCGGCCATCGTCATCGCCTCTTCCTGGTCGTGCGTGACGTGCACGAACGTGAATCCCATCTCGTGCTGGATGCGCTTCAGCTCGAGCTGCATCTCCTTGCGCAGCTTCAGGTCGAGCGCACCGAGCGGTTCGTCCAGCAGCAGCACGCGAGGACGGTTGACGAGCGCGCGCGCGAGGGCGACGCGCTGCTGCTGGCCGCCGGAAAGCTGCCTCGGCTTGCGGCCGCCGTACCCGGCGAGCCCGACAATGCGAAGCATCTCGTCGACCTCCTTGCCGACCTCGGCCTTCTTGACGCCCTTCCGCCGCAGGCCGAACGCGACGTTCTCGAACACGGTCAGGTGCGGGAACAGGGCGTAGCTCTGGAAGACCGTGTTGACGTCGCGCTTGTGCGGCGGCAGCCCCGTGACCGCATGGTCGCCGAGGTAGATCGTCCCCTCGGTCGGCTCCTCGAAGCCGCCGATCATGCGCAGCGTCGTCGTCTTGCCGCAGCCCGACGGGCCGAGCAGCGCGCAGAACTTGCCCGACTCGATGTCGAGGTTCAGGTCGTCGACCGCGGTCACGTCCTGGAATCGCTTCGTGACGCCTTCAATCCGGACGTCGTGATTCACGCCTCCTCCTCCACGAGGTGAGTGCCCCACGCGTACACCTGCTTGGCGAGGCTCAGATAGG
>JAICUZ010000062.1 GCA_025935595.1 Burkholderiales bacterium | reverse complement strand
CGGGCTCAGCCAGGGCGTTGTCGCGGTGCTCCTACTCTCACATCACGCAGGCATCCCGGCGCTGGCCGCCTTCGCGGCGGTGAACGGAGCGTCGTCGGCGTTCTTCTTCCCCGCGAGCTACGGGATCGTCCCGCAGACCGTGCCGGCGCCCCTGCTCCAGCAGGCGAACGTGATGCTCCGCATGGCTCGGACCGTGACATCGACCGGCGGCGCGGCGCTCGGCGGCGTCGTCGTCGCGGCAGCCGGCCCTGGCTGGGGGATCGCCGCCGACGCCATCAGCTACGGCATCGCCGCGATAGCGCTCGCGGCGATGCACGTCGTGCCGCCGGAGCGCAGCGAGGCGACCACGGTGTTCCACGACCTCCGCATCGGCTGGCGCGACTTCTGGAGCCGCCCGTGGTTGTGGGCGATCGTGATCCAGTTCGGCATCGTCAACGCCGCGTACACCGGGACGCTGCTCGTGCTCGGGCCTGCCGTCGCGAACCTGCATTTCCACGGAGCTGCCGGATGGGCCGCGGTCCTCGTCGCGATCGAGGCAGGCGTGATCGTGAGCGGGATCGTCCTGTTGTGCTGGAAGCCGCGCCGGATGCTCCGCACGGCGACGTTCGGGGCGTTCGGCCTCGCACTGCCGCTCATCGCGCTCGCGCGGCCGGAGCCACTCGTGATCGTGATCGTTGCCGCGTTCGCGTCGGGCTACCTCACCGAGATCTTCGGCGTGCTCTGGGACACGACATACCAGCAGGAGATCCCGCAGGACAAGCTTTCGCGCCTCTCGGCCTACGACGCGATCGGCTCGTGGGCGCTGATGCCGCTCGGCTTCATCGTCGCAGGCCCGGTCGGCACCGCCGTCGGCACGCGCGCGACGTTCATCGGCGGCGCGATCTTCGTCGTCGTTGCGACCGGGCTCGTGTTTCTCAGCCGGGACGTGCGCATGCTTGAGCGGCGCGAGCCTGCCTGAGCTACGAGTCGCGCAGGATGTTGCCGCCCGAGGTCTGGGCGAGCGCCGTCAGCACGATCTCGTCGATGTTCACGTTCGCGGGACGCGTCAGCGCGAAGAGGATCGAGTCGGCCACGTCCTCCGGACGGATCGGCCCGCCCATCGCGACGTTCGCGTAGACCGCGCGCGCCTTGTCCTCGTCGCCGCCGAAGCGCACGCGCGAGAAGTCCGTCTCGACGAGGCCGGGCGCGACGTTCGTGATCCGCACCGGCTTCCCCTGGAGGTCGTCGCGCAGTGCGCGCGTGTACCCGTGCACCGCGAACTTCGACGCGACGTACGAGGAGCCGTTCGCGTACGACCAGATCCCGGCCACCGAGCCGAGGTTGACGACATGGCCGGCCCCCGAGTCCACGAGGTGCTGCACGCACAGGCGCGTCATGCGCATGAGCCCGAGCACGTTGGTGAGGATCACCTCGTGCTCGTCGGCGTCCCGTGCCTCCCACACCGGGTCGCGGCCGCGGGCGAGTCCCGCGTTGTTGACCAGGATGTCGAGCCCGCCGAGCCGGCCGAGCGCGCCGTCGACGAAGCGCCGGCAGCTCTCCTCGTCGGTCACGTCCAGGGATCCGTCGCGCCGGGATCCCGAGACGACGGTCGCCCCCGCGTCGGTCAGCGCCTTGGCGGTCGCGGCGCCGATGCCGCTGGACGCGCCCGTGACGATCGCTCGCTTTCCCTCCAGCCCGGCCACAGACGGCACCTTAACGACGAATTCAACGAAATCGGCCGCCGCACGTCTAAGTTCCCGACGCATGCAGCCGTTTCCCCAGGGCCACGGGCGTAGCCTCCGCGTCGCGAGCGTCCTCCTCGCGCTGCTCGTGCTGCTCGCCCTGGTGGCGTTCGCGAGCCGGACCGGCTTCGGGCACGCGTCGAGCACGACGACCACGCCCGGGTACGTCAACTGGGCGACGAGCATCTTCCTCGTCGCCTTCTTCCTGATGGCACCGATCTCGATCTACGCGTACGTGCATCAGGCGAGAGAACGACTGGAGCGGCAGCAGCACAGGAGCTTCCAGATGCGCGTGATTCGCAGCCTCGCGTTCGTCCTCATCCTCGCCGTCGCGTGGCTGATCCGCATTTACCTCAAGGACCGCATCCACTTCGGCTCCGGCTTCCATCACCTGTTCTTCGGGAATCACCTCGCGACCGGCAAAGGGAAGGACGGCAAGGGAGCGGCGAGTTACACGCCGACGTTCCAATGGCCGGTGCTCTGGGCGACGATCGTCCTGCTACTGGCCGGCGCGGCTGCGTGGGTGTGGTGGCGAAGGAAGCATCCGCCGGTCGCGCGGCTCGGCCTCGCGTCGCGGACGCTCGAGGACGAGGTCGCCGGCTCGATCAGCGACGCGATCGACGACCTCGAGTCGGAGCCCGACGCACGGCGCGCCGTGATCGCTGCGTACGCGCGGATGGAGGGCGTATTCGGCCGCCACGGGCTCCGCCGCCGTGCGAGCGAGACGGCGACCGAGTACCTGCAGCGCATCCTGCTCGGACTGACGACCCGCGTCGAGGCGGTGGGACGGCTGACCGGCCTCTTCGAGCAGGCGAAGTTCAGCGACCACCCGGTCGACGGGCAAATGAAGCACGACGCGATCGACGCCCTGCGTGTGATTCGCGACGACCTGAAGCCGGTTGAGGCATGAGGAGACACTGGCTCGACGTCGCGATCTTGTTCGTCCTGTCGTCGGGAGCATGCGCCTACGTCGCGCTCCAGGTACCCGGCGAGCGGGCGGTCGCCCTCCACGTCTACTTCCTGTTCCTCGGCGCCCTGCTGATGCTCGTCGTCGTCTCGGCAGTCGGCGCTGCCGCCCCGCGTGCGCGCCGTTCCGATCTCGTCGCGGCGCTCGGCGAACGACCGGAGCCGGCCGGCCCCGTGCCGCAGCTCGCGAAGATCGAGCGTGAGGTGACGCTCTCGATCGGCAATGCGTACGACCTGCACACGCGCCTGCTGCCGCACCTGCGTGAGATCGCGACGGCACGGCTCGAGCGTCGCGGGCAGCGGCCGGGGCCGGACACGCTCGGCCGCTGGTGGGAGCTTCTCCGTCCGGACCGGCCCGAACCCGCCGAGCGCTTCGCGCCGGGCATCTCCGAGTCGGAGCTCCGCGAGCTGGTCGCCGATCTGGAGGCGATCTGATGAACCTCCCCGAGGTGGGTCGCGTTGCGAGCGCCGTCGTCGACGAGATCGAGAAGGCCGTCGTCGGGAAGCGCGACGCGCTCGAGCTGCTGCTGCTCGGCCTGCTCGCCGACGGGCACGTGCTCCTCGAGGACTATCCGGGTCTCGCAAAGACGCTGATGGCCCGCTCGTTCGCGCAGGTCTGCTCGATGGACTTCTCGCGCATCCAGTTCACGCCCGACCTGATGCCGTCCGACGTGACGGGCTCGTCGATCTACAGCCAGCGCGACGCCGACTTCCAATTCCGGCCGGGGCCGATCTTCGCCAACCTGCTGCTCGCAGACGAGATCAACCGTGCCCCACCGAAGACGCAGGCGGCTCTGCTCGAGGCGATGCAGGAGCGACAGGTGACGACGGAAGGCGAGACGCGCCGGCTCGGTCCGCCGTTCCTCGTCATGGCGACTCAGAACCCGATCGAGTACGAGGGGACGTACCCGCTTCCCGAGGCGCAGCTCGACCGCTTCCTGCTGCGCATGTCGGTCGGCTACCCGGCGCGCGAGGATGAATGGCGCATGCTCGCCGAGCGCGCAGAGCGGCGGACGGACGAGGTGCAGCTCTCACCGGTGGTCGACCGCGACACGCTGCTTGCGATGCAGCTTGCGTGCGAGGAGGTCTTCGTCTCCGAGCCCGTCGGGCTCTACATGGTCGACATCGTCGCCGCCACGCGCAACGCGCCGTCGATCCAAGTCGGTGCGTCGCCGCGCGGGTCGCTCGCCCTCCTGAAGCTCTCGCGCTGCCGCGCTGCGCTCGACGGCCGCGACTACGTGACGCCCGACGACGTCAAGGCGGTCGCGGTGCCCGCGCTCGCACACCGGCTCACGTTGCGCCCGGAGCTCTGGGTGCAGCGCATCTCCGCCGAAGACGTGGTGCGGGAGCGCCTCGCGACCGTCGCCACACCGGTCGCCGAGGACCTTGCCCGCACGTGACGCGGCGCGCGACCTCGAAGCTCGGCGCCTACGCGGCGCTGTCGGGGTTCGGGCTCGTGGCGGCGCTCGTGCTCGGGCGGCCCGAGATCGTCGCGCTGACCGCGCCGTTCCTGCTCGCGGTCGGCGTCGGCCTTGCGCTCGCCGGATCGCCACGATTCACCGCCGAGATCGAAGCCGACGAGCGCGCAGTCGAGGGCGACGAGTTCGACGTGCGGATCACGCTCGCCGCCTCGACGCCCGTCGATCGGCTCGACGTCTTCATCCGGCTGCCGCCGGGCCTCGAGCTCGTGGCGGGAATGCGGGCGCGAAGCCTGCGGCTGGGCCGCGGCGAGCAGCGCAAGCTCGAGCTGACCGTGCGCGCGGAGCGCTGGGGTGCCCACCGCCTCGGCCCGGTCTATCTCCGAACGCACGATCCCTTCGGCCTGCGTGTGGCCGAGGGGATGCTCGCGCGGATGCCCGAGGTCCGCGTCTATCCGCGCGAGGACACCCTCAGGCGGATCCTCCAGCCCCGCGAGACGCAGGTGTTCTCGGGGAGCGAGGTCGCGCGTCGCAAGGGCGAGGGGATCGAGTTCGCCGACATGCGGCCGTGGGCGCCCGGCGACCCGTTGAAGCGCGTCAACTGGCGCGCGACCGCACGGCGCGGCGAGGTGTGGGTGAACGAGAGCCACCCCGAGCGCAACACCGACGTGATCCTGTTCGTCGACTCGTTCGCCGAGGCGCGCGGTCAGGTCGCGAGCACGCTCGACCTCGCCGTGCGCGCGACCGCTGCGCTCGCGGACGCGTACATCGGCCGCCGGGACCGCGTCGGGTTGATCTCGTTCGGCGGCATCCTGCGGTGGCTCGAGCCGGGGATGGGGACGGTACAGCTCTACCGCATCGTCGACGCGCTGCTCGACACGCAGATCATCCTCTCCTACTACTGGACCGGCATCGACGTCATCCCGCAGCGGACGCTGCCGCCGAACGCCCTCGTGATCGCGCTGTCGCCGCTGCTCGACGGCCGCTCCGCCGACGCGCTGCTCGACCTCCGCGCGCGCGGCCACGACCTGTGCGTGCTCGACGTCTCCCCCGTCCCGTTCACGCAACGGCCCGCTTCGGGCGTCGACTCGGTCGCGTACGACATCTGGATCCTGCGGCGCGATGCACTGCGGCACCGGCTGCAGCGCTCCGGCGTTGCAGTGGCCGAATGGCAGGAAGGAGCTCCGCTGCAGGCGGCGATCGAGGAGGTGAGAGCATTCCGGCGCCACGCGCGGGTCGCACGCGCCTGATCACCGGTGGGCTCGCCGTCGTGACGATCGCCGGCGTCACCGCGTACGCCTTCTCGGGCGGCGACACCGTCGCCTCGGCGGGTGGAGCGCTCGCGGGTGTGGGCGCGCTCGTGTTGGCTGCAGGCGTTCTCCTCCGCTTCCAGCTCGCGGTCCCGTGGGCGGTGTTGCTCGCCGGTGCGGGCTACGTCGTGGCGCGCGCCCACCACTCGGTCGTCGACGGGTGGGCCGCAGTCGTCGGCAGCGCGCTGCTGCTCGCCGCGGAGCTCGCAGCGTGGTCGATCGCGAGCGACCGCCGCATCCACGAGGACCGAGCGCTCGTGATTCGACAGTCGTTGACGGTGATCGCGCTCGTCGTCGCCGCCGGCCTCGTCAGCTTCGTGCTCGTCGGCGCTGCTGCGGTGTCGGCGACCGCCGGGCTGTTGCTGACGGGAATCGGTGTCGCCGCGGCAGTCGGCGCCGTCGCGGTCGTGTTGCGGCTCGTGAGATAGCGCGGTCCCGCCGGCCGGAGCCGGCGGGACCGCAGACGCCTAGATCGCCCGCAGGCTTGCGACCCGGGTCTCGATGTGACCGTTGGGGTCGTTCGCGACAACCGAGACCGTGTAGGTGTGACCCTTCACCGGTTTGAAGTCGAGCGGGATCGACAGCGACTGGTTCGCGCGCATCGGAACCGCAGGCTGGCCGTTCACGATGAAGCGCGAGCCGTCCTTGACGGTGTACGTCATCCCGCAGACCGTTCCGGCCGCGTTGTAGTAGGAGAGCACCGGGAAGTAGAGCGCGAGCGTCGGCGTCCTCCCCGCCTTGACGTTCACCTGGATGCCGTCGACCTGACGCGCGACCGAGCCGAACGCCGAATAGGACGGCTTCGCCGCGCCCGACGGCTGCAGGAGCCCGCTCTGCCACGGGTTGCCCGAGCTATCCCGGAACGTGAACCAGATGAACATCTGCACGTTCGGGTCCTTGCGCGCGATCCCGAGCGCCTGCTTCGCGTACGCGGCCTGCGTCGAGAGGCTCACGCCCTTTCGCTCACCGGGCTTCGTCTCGTGGCCGTACTCGGTGATCCAGATCGGCACGGTCTTCTTGAACCACGTGTGCAGGTCCTTCTCGAACTTCGGCATCGTCGAGAGCGTGACGTTCGGGTAGCGCACTTTCTCCGTCGGCTTCGCGCCCGGCGCCGTCGGGTACGGATGATGCGCCCATGCGTCGAACCGGAGGCCCTTCTGCTTGGAGAGGAGCTTCGCGAACATCCCCGGCGACACGGTCTGGCTGCTTCCCTTCGACGGCTTGTCGCGCCCCTGCGCAGACGTCTCGCCGATCGCGATCTGCGCCGACCTGTTGCCGGTCTTGATGCCTGCATACGCGGCCTTGTACAGCTTCGCGTAGTTCGCGGGGCTGACGATCTTCTTGCCGACGTACTGCGGCGTCAGGAACTGCTGCAGGTTCGGCTCGTTCCACACCGACCACAGACCGACGTAGCCCTTGTTGTTCAGGCCGTCGTAGCGGGTCGCGAGCATCCGAGCGAACGTCTGCAGGTCGCCGACCTTCTTCGGCATGACGTTCGGCTTCTTGTTGCCGTTCGCCCACTTCGGAGTGCCGGTGATATTGATCATCACGCGCATCCCGTAGGAGCTCGCGCGCTGTACGAGCTCATCGAGGTCGGCAAGCTTGTAGGCGGGGTCGTCGCCGTTCGACGCGTCGGCGGGACGCGTCGGCGCGAGCGCCGACCAGGTCGCGGTCGTGTGGATGATCGACGCACCGGCTTCGGATGCGCGTTGAAGATTGTCCATCCGGTCGGCAGACCAGCGGAACGTCGGGTCGTCGAAGAACCCGATCGGCATGCGCGGCTGCGCGGACGCCGTAGCTGCTCCGATCATCAGGAATGCAATGAGCGCGAGCAGCGCGAAGCGAGCGGCTCTCAGCACGATTGTGTACTCCTCCTCGAGTCGATCCCCTGGGCGTCTCGACCGTAGCGAGGCGCTTTGAGCGTGGTGTTAAGAGCTTCTCTTCCAGTCGCGGAATGCCTTCAACAACACTGTTTCGGCAGCTTGTGTCAGATCATTCGGCGTGAGAGTGCCGACAACGCGGATCGTCGTGCGCATCTGCTCGAGGTATTCGGTGCACCCGTCGCAGTTTGCGAGATGAGCTTCGAATGCCCGCAGGTCGCGCTCCTCGAGTGCTCCCTCGAGGTAGTCGGTCACGAGCTCAACGAGCTCCTGGCAGCTGAGCGCTTCGGTGTCGATCATGTGCTCTCCGGTGCGAGGTAGTCCTCGAGTACCTGCCGCACTCGAGCCCTCGCGCGGTGAAGGAGGACTCGTTGATTGACCTCGGACAGGTCGAGCGCGTTACGGACCTCGTCGCTCGACCACCCTTCGACGTCGCGCAGCGAGATGACTGCCCGCTGGCTAGCGGGCAGCGCCTCGATGGCGCGCTCGATCACCTCGCGCGTCTCGCCTGCGATCACACGGTCCTCGGGGAGCTCGCGCGGCGGTGACTCCCACCCGCCCGGATGATGAGGATGGTCGTCGGGGAGAAAGCGCTCGGGATCGACCGCCGCCTCGGGGACGCGGGCCGGATCGTGCAGCGCCGAGAACGGGATGCTCCGGCCCTCTCGCTGCGCACGCGTCTTCGCCGTGTTGACGAGGATGCGAAAGACCCACGTCTTGAGCGACGACCTGCCCTCGAAGCGGTCGAGCGCGCCGAGCACGCGCAGCCACGTCTCCTGGACGACTTCGTCGGCGACGGCGCGTGTCGGAGTGAAGATGCGTGCGACCCTCGTCAGGCCGGCGTGCCACTCGCGCACGACCGCGGCGAAAGCTTGCTCGTCGCCTTCCTTGAGCGCGGCGACGAGCTCGTCGTCGGGGAGCGTCACGCGGCGAACGTACCACTGCGGCGGTCGCAAACCAGCGGCGGCGGGGGCCCAAGGGGAGAGTATTGGGCACGCCCGCCGCCGCGGTGACGCTGTCGAAAGCCACAGACGTCCGTAACGGATTCGTCCCCCGTCACCCTCACCCTTCCCGCGATGGGCGGTGCAGGGCTCGAACCTGCGACCCCCTCCTTGTAAGGGAGGTGCTCTCCCAGCTGAGCTAACCGCCCGCGGAGTACATGGTGCCTGCTGTCAGATGATCGTGATCGTGAAGGTGCGCGGCGTGCCGGTGTCCTGGCCGCTGTCGGAGCTCCCGCCGTTGTCGAGGGGAGTCACGGTCACCGTCGCCGAGCCGAGCGCGAGCGCTTTCGGCGTATAGGTCAGCTTGCCGGTGGAGCTGATCTGCGGCTGGACGGCGAACAGGCCCGAGTTCGAGACGCTCACCTTGAACGTCACCGTCTGCGACGACTCGTCGGCCGGGCCGGGCGAGATCCCGGTCGCCCAGTCGTTGACGCTTTGCGCACCGAGCAGGGAGACAGCGGTCTGGTTGGCGCCAGGGACGAACGTCGGCGCGTCGTTCACCGCTGTGACGGTGATCGTGAAGCTCTGTGACGCGCTCGTGTCGTGACCGCCGTTCGCGGTACCGCCGTCGTCGACGGCGTAGACGGTCACGTGCGCCGTCCCGTTCGAGTCGGGCGCCGAGGTGTAGGTGAGCGTGCCGTTCGACGCCACCGCCGGAGCGGCTGAGAAGAGGCTCGAGTTGTCGGTCGTGACGGCAAACGTCACCGCCTGCGTGCTCTCCGACGACGGCCCCGCGGAGATGCCGCTCGCCCAGCCTGCGATCGACTGGGCGCCGGAATCCTCGCGCACCGTCTGACTGCCGCCCGCCGTGAAGCTCGGCGCCACGTTCACGTGCGGCGCGGGCGGCGGCGGCGTGGTGGTCGTGGTCGTCGTCGTCGTGGTCGGGGGCAGGGCCGGCGTCGTGGTCGTTGTCGTCGTGGTGGTCGTCGGAGGGGGAGCAGGCGGTGCGGGCGTCGTCGTCGTGGGCGGCGCAGCCGGGCTCTCGGTCGTCGTCGTGGTCGGCGGAGTCGCCCCGCGCACCGGAGGCTTCGCCGGCGGCAGCGACGGCGATGCGGTGTGCGGCCGCCCCGGATGCAGTCTCACCCGTGCGCGGTGGATCCGCGCTCGCCGGCGCGGCGGTGTTGACACGACGAGCGAAGGATCGTGCGGCGCCGCCGCCGCGGGCACGACCCGCGCCGCGACGGGAACATGGTGCTGCGGCGCGAGCGCCGGCTGCTCGACGGCCGCCGGTGTCGCGGTCGCCGCGGTGGCGAGCGCGGCCACACCGCCGATCGTCGCGCCGAGCGACGGTGTGAGCGGCAGGCGGATCAGCAGCGGCGCGTTCGAAAGCCACGCGAGCGGGCCAACGAGGAACCGCATGCGGCCCAGCGAGATGTTGACGAACGCCCGCACGAGCCGCGGGTCGAACTGCGCGCCCGAGCAGCGGACGATCTCCGCGCGCGCCTCGGCCGGCGTCGCAGCGTCCTTGTACGAGCGTACGGACGTGATCACGTCGTAGACGTCGGCGATCGCGACGATCCGGCCGCCGAGTGGGATCGCTTCGCCCGCGGTGCCGCGCGGGTAGCCGGTGCCGTCCCAGTTCTCGTGGTGGTAGCCGATCGCGTCGGCCCATTCACCGAGCCAGTCGCGCAGCGGGGCCGCGAGCAGCTCACCCTCGAGCGGATGGCGCCGGAGCTCCGCCCACTCTTCATCGGTCGGCCGACCCGGCTTGTTGAGGATCTCGCCGGCGACCTTCAGCTTCCCGATGTCGTGGAGCAGAGCCGACCAGTTGAGCCGGTCGAGGTCGTCAGCCGTGAGGCCGATCTGGCGACCAAGGCTTGCCGCGTACCCGCGCACTCGCTCGGCGTGACCGCGCGTGATGCGGTCGTGGACGTCGAGGGCGGCGACGAGTTGCAGGAGGATCTCGGCGGCTTCCTGTGCGTCGAGCTCCCGGCGCGCCTCACGCATCCGCACCAGGCGCGCCTGAAGGCTCTCCACCGTTCCCGTGGCGAGCGCCAGGCGGAAGCGCGACGGCGCCTCGTCCGGGAAGGCGAGCGACAGGCCGAGCAGCCCGCTGAGCGGCAGCAGCCTGCGGGTCAGCGCGTAGAGCCCGGAGACGACGACGCTCGCGAGGATGCTGACGCCGAGCCACCAGCCGAGGAACACCCACAGCGAGCTCGTCGGAATGCCGGTGACCGACGTCAGGAGCTGGACGAACGCGACGGACGCGAGGATCGGCAGCCCGAAGACGACGACCCGGAGTGTCCGCGCAGCCCACGGACGCGCGGACCAGCGCCCACCGCTCATTCCTGCCGCAGCCACGTACTTGATCTCGCGGCTCCGGCCGCGCTGGTCTACCCCCTAATGGAGGATCAGTCGGCCTCGAGTGCCATGTCGGCGGTCGGCCGCGGCGACGTCACCCAGACGAGGATGCGGAAGATCGCGGCGAGGACGTAGCCGACGAGAATCGCGAACGCCACCGTCCCGAGCCCGGCATGACCGCCGAGCGCGATGCCCAGGGCGAGCGCGCAGATCTCGATCGTGGTGCG
>JAICUZ010000334.1 GCA_025935595.1 Burkholderiales bacterium | reverse complement strand
CTACCTGTGGACGTGGTGCGGGACCCTCGCGCTCGCGGCCCTGGCCACGCGCTTCGCGCCGCCGCATCCCCACGGCGACTGGAACTGGGCGAACGTCGCGATCGACGTGGCGGCCGGGCTGCTCGCGATCACGTTCTCGCTCTACGTCGTCTACGTGCTCGAGATCGTCACGCTTGCGAGCCCGCGGGCGCGCCGCCGGCGCCGAGAGGCGGAGCGAACCGCCGCGTGAGCTCCTCGTTGAAGCCCGGCGCTCGTTGGACGGCATGACCGGCGCCCGGTAGCACGAGCCGCTCGGCCCCGAGGCGCGCGCACAGCACGTCCGCGACCGCCTCGAACGCCGGCTCGTGGGCGCCGGTGACGACCAGCACGGGGTAGGGGAGAGGCTCGAGCGGGATCACCGCCTCGTCGGGCCGTCGCTCGGAGTAGAACGCCTCTGCGCCCTGCTGCAGCTCGGGCGGCAGCGGATCGGGCAGCGGGAAGCGCGCACCGACGTGCGGCAGGAACGCCGCCAGATGTTCCCGCACCGACTCGCGCGGCAACCGCGACGCGACCTCGAGCCACCGTTCGACCGCCGGATCGCCGCGCGCGACGCCGAACGCCGGCGGCTCGATCACCGTCAACGACGCGAGAGGAAGACGAGGCGCAGCGAGCAGCGCGATGACGCCGCCGTAGGAGTGCCCGACGACGTGGTCGCCCGGCTGCACCACGCCCTCGAGCCACACCGCGTCGGCGTCGAAGTCGACCTGCTCGACCGGCGGGTTCGGCGGGAAGCCGGGCCGGTTCGGCAGCACGAGCGCGAACCGGTCGGCGAGAGCCGCCTGGGCGCCCCACGAGAGCGCAGCGTTCGTGACGCTGCCGTGCAGGAGGACGAGCCGAGGCAGTGTCACGAACCGAACCCTAGCGCCCGTCCAAATCGGGAAAACAGCTGTCACAAGCGGTGCTATATTCCGGTCCGGTGACACCCG
The DNA here is from genome assembly GCA_025935595.1 of Burkholderiales bacterium. Taxonomy (GTDB): domain Bacteria; phylum Actinomycetota; class Thermoleophilia; order Gaiellales; family Gaiellaceae; genus PALSA-600. The sequence goes on along the minus strand of JAICUZ010000334.1, from coordinate 1,387 downwards.
AGCGCCCGACGTTCTCCCTCGCCGGCGCCGGCAGTGTCCTGATCGGGTTCACGACAGCGTGCATCCTGGTCGGGACCCTGATCGGCTGGGCAGCGGGAAGCGTGGGCTACGGTCTCGCCTTCGGCGCAGTCGTCGGCATCCCCGTCGGCGTCGCCGCCACCGTGATCCGCTACCGCAACGCCTGATGCCCGCCTGGACCGAACCGCGCACGGCTCCGCCGACACTGCTGCCCGCGATCGCGGGGATCTTCGTGATCCTGCTCGCGCTGCCCGTGTTCCTGATCGCCGGCTGGCGCGTCTCCGGCTGGGCGCTCGGCGCGGTGCTGTGGGCCGGCTCCGAGGGCTTCGGCGCGTTGCTCTCGCGCCTGCAGGGCAGGACGGGTAACCTCGCCGCCGCAGGCGTCGTGGCTTTCGGAATGCTCTTTCGCGCAATCGCCGTGATGGTGGTCGTCTTCGCCGTCGCCGTGTCCGACAAATGGCTCGGGCTGGCCGCCGCATTGACGTATGCCGCCGGCTACTCCGCGAACCTCGGCCTGCAGCTCGTCGCCTACTACACGGGGCCGAAGGCAGGGGCGGTGCATTGATGAAGCGCGCGCTCCTCGCCGTCACGACCTTCGCGCTGCTCGCACCGGCGAGTGCGTTCGCGCGCGGCGACTTCGACCCGACGACGGAGTTCGAGCAACACGAGTGGATCCCGATCCATCTCGGGCCGATCGACATGTCGATCACGAAGGCCGTCGTCTACCTGATGCTCGGAAGCGTCCTGACGATCCTCTTCGGCCTCTTCTTCATGCGTTCGAACGCAGCGCGCATACCGGGGCGCCGCGAGACGATCGGGGAGCTCGCCTACGAGGTCGCCCAGACGCAGATCGCCGAGCAGGGCCTACCGACCAAGGCGATGGCCCGCTGGTTCCCGTATGTCGCGTCGCTCATGCTCTTCATCTTCGTGGTCAACCTGCTCGGGTTCATTCCGCTGCCGTTGACCGGCGAGACCTGGCACGGCGTGCCGACCTGGGGGATCTACGCCGCGACGAGCTCCATCTCGGTCACGCTCGCGCTCGCGCTGCTCACCTTCGTCTTCACGCACTACGAAGGCATCCGCTGGAACGGGCCGGTCAAGTACTTCAAGAGCTGGATCCCCGAAGCGCCGAAACCGCTGCTCGCGCTCATCGTGCCGCTCGAGATCCTCGGTCAGTTCATGAGGCTGATCTCGCTCTCGGTGAGGCTCTTCGCCAACATGCTGGCCGGCCACATCCTGATCCTCACGTTCCTCGGCCTGATGTTCATCCTCGAGAGCGTCGTGCTCGCCGTGGCCGTCGTGCCGGTCGGGATCATCTTCTACCTGTTCGAAGTGATCATCGTGATCGGCATCCAGGCCTTCATCTTCG
>JAICUZ010000121.1 GCA_025935595.1 Burkholderiales bacterium | reverse complement strand
GTGAGCGTTGCCTTCCCGCCCCGGAAGGCGAAGGCGTCTGCGAACCGGTCGAGAGGCACGCGCAACCCGATCAGCTCCTCGAGTGCCCCGGGGCACTGCTGCCGCGCGCGGGCGAGCGCCTCGACTCCGGTCAGCCCGTCGTCGGGGCGCGCGTTGACGCTGCCGAACAAGACGCGGTTCTCGAGCACCGCGTCGTATCCGATCACCTTGTTGTCGATGTGCGAGGTCCCGTCGCGGCCGTCGATTCCGAGCAGGCACGCGACGCCGCTCCGCCCGAGCAGGCCGAGCGCGTCGAGCATCAGCTGCGCGCTGCCTGCGGCCTCGATCACGATGTCGAACGGCCCGAGGTCAGCGAGGTCGGTGGACTTCGTCGAGACGTAATGGGCGCCGAGCGCGTCGGCGATCGCGCTCGACGGCTCGAGCGATGCCGTCCACACGTCGAGCCCTTCGAGCCGCAGGAGCATCGTCGAGAGCAGGCCGACCGCGCCGGCGCCGGTGACGAGTGCCCGTTTCGGCTCCCACGGTTGACGTGCGCCGATCGTGATCGCGTGGCGCATGCCGCGGGTGCAGATCGACGTCGGCTCGGCGAGCACGGCGAGGCGCCCGAGGGAGCGGGGGACCGGGACGAGGTGTTCCGGCTGTTCGAGCACGAGCTCGCGCGCGAACCCGTCGAGCTTCGTGATCCCGCGCTCGCTGTAGTCGCCGGTCAGGCACGAGTCGGGCGCGCCTTCGCCGCACGCGAGGCAGTGCCCGCACGAGCGGCGGACGGTCGCGCACACGAGATCGCCCTTCGAGAAGCCGTGGCCGTCGCGCGCGACCTCGGCGAGCGACTCGTGCCCGATCACCAGGTGCTTCTCGCCGTCCGGCGCGACGCCGAACAGACCCTCGGAGATCTCGCGATCCGTACCGCACACACCGACCTCGAGCACGCGCAGGGGCACACCCTCGCCTTTCGGCTCGTCGATGTCCTCCACCCGCGTCGAGTGCGCGACGCCGGGCTCGACGACGAGCGCCTTCACGCCGCCGTCAGGCCGCCGTCGATGGTGAGGATCGTGCCGGTCGCGAACTCCGCCGTCGTCAGGTAGAGGACGGCGTCCGCGACCTCCTCGGGAGTGCCGAGCCGGCCCATCGGCTGGCGGGCGCGCAGCGCGTCGAGCGACTCGCCGGCGTCCGAGACGAGGCGTTGCACCCACGGCGTGTCGATCGTCCCGGGGCAGACGGCGTTGACGCGGATCCCGTCACCGACGTGATCGACCGCGAGCGCACGCGTGAGCGCGATCACCGCGCCCTTCGAAGCGGAGTACGCGACGCGGTTCTTGAGGCCGACGAGCCCGGCCACCGACGCGACGTTGACGATCGCGCCGCCGCCGCGCGCCTTCATCCCCGGGATCACGTGCTTGCAGCAGAGGAACGTGCCGCGCGCGTTGACGGCGAAGACGTCCTCCCAGACCTCGAGCGAGGTGCCGGGCGCGTCGGCGGTCGAGCCGATGCCGGCGGCGTTGACGAGCACATCGACGCCGTCCATCGCCTGCGCGACCTGCGCCTCGTCCCGGACGTCGAGCCGCAAGGCCGACGCTCCGAGCTCGGTCGCAGTCCCCTCGGGCTCGAGGTCTGCCACGGTCACGTCGAAGCCGTCGTCGGCGAGCCGGTGTGCGACCGCCGCGCCGATCCCGGAACCTCCGCCCGTCACGAGTGCTCTCATACCCGCGTGAGCCTAGAGGTAGTCACCGACGTGCGGTGTGCGCTCGCCGAGGGCCCGCGCTACTACCAGGGTGTCCTCACCTGGGTGGACGTCGAGGGCTGCGCGCTTCATCGCTTCGACGGCTCCCACTCGGTCGAGCGCTTCGACGCGATGGTCGGCTGTGCGAACCCGACCGTGGACCGAGACCTGGTCGTCGCGCTGGCCGACCGGATCGAGCTCCTGTCGAGCGGCGAGGTGCTCGCCCGGTTCCCGCACGGCTCCGACCTGCGGGCGAACGACGGCGCGTGCGACCCGACGGGCCGGCTGTGGGTCGGCACGACGGCCGTCGACCATCGCCCTGCCGCAGGAGCGCTCTATCGCCTCGACGAGTTGGGGCTGACGACGATCCTCGCCGGCCTGACGATCGCCAACGGCATCGGCTGGTCGCCCGACGGAGCGTCGATGTACTACGTCGACACGCCGACGCACCGCATCGACGTCTACCCGTACGACGGCGGGCTGGGCGCACGCGCGACCTTCGCCGAGGTCGACGGTCACCCGGACGGGCTCACCGTGGACGACGAGGGCTTCGTATGGGTCGCGTTCTACGGCGGCTCGCGCGTCGAGCGCCGTGCGCCGGACGGGTCGCTCGACCGCATCGTCCCCGTCCCCACGGAGAACGTCACGTCGTGCTGTTTCGGCGGCACGACGCTGTACATCACGAGCGGTCGCGGCGACGGCCGCATCTACGCCTACGACGCGGGCGTGTCCGGGCCTCAGGCGACGCCGTTCCGGAGGACCGCGCCTTCGGATGCCGAGCCGACGAGCGCGCGGTAGCGGCCGAACACACCGGTCGCATACGGCAGCTCCGGCCGCGTCCAGATAGCGAGCCGCCGGTCGAGCTCGGCGTCCTCGAGCTCGACGCGGAGCGAGCGGGCGTCGACGTCGATCGAGATCGTGTCGCCGTCGCGCACGACGGCGAGCGGGCCGCCGCGCGCGGCCTCGGGCGCGACGTGGCCGACCATCAGGCCGCGCGTGGCACCGGAGAAGCGCCCGTCGGTCACGAGCGCCACGCTCTCGCCGAGCCCGGCACCGACGACGGACGAGGTGATGCTCAGCATCTCGCGCATGCCGGGCCCGCCGGCCGGGCCCTCGTAGCGGACGACGAGCACGTCGCCCGGCTGCACGAGCCCCGCGCGCACTGCGTCGGCGCAGGCCTCCTCGCTGTCGAACACGCGCGCGGGGCCGCGATGGCCGCTCCTGGCGGCGCCGGCGGCCTTCACGAGGCTTCCGTCGGGCGCGAGGTTCCCCCGCAACACGGCCAGCGCCGCGGTCGTCTTGAACGGGCGCTCGACGGTGAAGACGATCTCGCCGTCGGGCTCGCTCGCGTCCGCCGTTTCCTCGGCGAGCGTCCGCCCGGCGAGCGTCGGCGCGTCGCCGTCGATCAGGCGCGCTGCCGCGAGCTCCCGGATCAGTGTGCGTGTCCCGCCTGCGGCGTGGAAGTCGTCGGCGACGTAGCGGCCCGAGGGGGCGAGGCTCGCGATCACCGGCGTGCGTGCCGCGACCTCGGCGAGATCGTCGAGCGTCAGCTCGACTCCTGCCTCGCGCGCGATCGCGAGCAGGTGCAGCACACCGTTCGTCGAGCCGCCGGTCGCAGCGATCCCCGCCATCGCGTTCAGGAGCGCGCGCCGGTCGAGAAACGTCCGGGCGGAGGGGAGCGGGCCGACCGCAAGCCTGCCCGCGCGGCGCGCGGCGTCGGCTTTCGCTCCGAGGTCGACTGCGGACACGAGCCCGTCTCCGACGACGGCGATGCCGAGGCAGTCGAGCGCGACCGCCATCGTGTTCGCGGTGAAGTGGCCGGCGCACGTGCCCGCGCTCGGGCATGCGACGCGCTCCAGCGCGTCGAGCTCGGCCCGGTCGATCAGCCCGCGCTCCTCGGCCCCGACCGCTTCCCAGACGTTCTGGATCGTGACGTTGTGTGGGCCGGCGCGCATCGGGCCGCCGTAGAGGACGACTGCGGGCTTGTCGAGCCGCGCGAGCGCCATCAGTGCGGCCGGCACCGTCTTGTCGCAGCCGACGAGGCACACGAGAGCATCGAAGTCGTGTGCGTGCGTCATCAGCTCGATCGAGTCGGCGATCACCTCGCGCGAGACGAGCGACGCACGCATGCCGGGCGTTCCCTGTGACTGGTTGTCGCTGACCGCGATCGTGTTGAAGGGGAGCGGCACGCCGCCGGCCGCCGCGACGCCGTCGCAGACGTGCCGCGACAGCTCGAGCTGGTTGAGGTTGCACGGCATCGTCCCGGTCCAGGTCGAGCAGACACCGACGATCGGTCCCTCGAGCCGCGCCGGGTCGATGCCGAGCGCTCGGAAGTGCGCCCGAGCGGGCGCACGCTCCGGCGCCGCCGCCAACCCGGCGCGAGCGCGACGGCGAAGCGCGTCCTGGTCCACGGCGCGAGACTACGCGGGATGCGAGGTCACGGCACGGACTGACGGCGTCGCGACGAGGATCCCGGCGATCACGACGGAGCCGACGGATGCGATCCACAGGGTCGCGCTCGTGCCGAGCCCGGCGGCGAGCGGGCCTGCGACCGCGAGCCCGACCGGCTGGAAGGCAAGCGAGCCGAACCAGTCGTAGGCGCTCACCCTCGACAGCGCGGCGGGAGCAACGTTCCGCTGCAGCGCCGTCTCCCAGAGCGAGTTGAACACCATGTTCCCGGTGCCTGCGAGGAATGTCCCGCACGCGACGACGAGTGCCGGCGCGTGCACGGCGAGCAGCGCCGTCGGGACTCCCAGGAACGCCGTCAGCGCCGAGCCGACGTACAGCGGGCGCCTGAAGTGCACGCGCAGCGACAGGAACCCGCCGAGCAGTGAGCCGGCAGACAGCCCGACCAGGATCTCGGTGAACGCGAATGCGCCCCCGAGATGCTCCTTCGCGACGACGGCCGCGAGCACGCCGAAGATCGCCGTGAACAGGTTCCCGAACGACGCCGCCATGACGATCAGCCACACCCAGGTCCGCGCGACGAATTCCCGCCATCCGTCCTGCAGATCGCTGAGGAACGACTGCGCCGGCAGCGAGATGTGCGCCGGCAATCGGAGCTGGGCGAGGAACCACGCGCTGACCGCGTAGCTCGCCGAGTCGACCGCGAGTGCCCAGCCCGGCCCGGCAAGCGTCACGATCGTGCCGCCGAGGCCGAGTCCGACGAGCCCGGCGACGGACATCGACAACCCGCGCAGCGCGTTTGCCTGCTGCAGCCGCTCGGGGCTCACCGTCATCGGCGTGAGCCCCGTCGACGCCGGGTTGAAGAACGCAGTCGCCGTCCCGGCGAGGGCCTGGAGCAAGGCGAGCTCCCAGATGCGCGCGTTGTGCGTGAGGACGAGCGCCGCCGTCCCGCCTTGCGTGCCGAGCCGCACGACGTCTGCGGTGAGCATCACGAAACGGCGCGGCAGGCGGTCGGCGAACACGCCGCCCACGAGCAGGAACGTGACGAGCGGCACGGACTTCGCCGCGAAGACGATGCCGAGGTCGGTCGCACCGCCGATCGACAGCACTGCGAACGCGAGTGCAACGGAGGTGAATGCGTCGCCGAGGAGCGAGATCAGCTGGCCGGTGAAGAGCAGGCGGAACTCGCGCTCGCGGAGCGCGCCGAACGACTCCCTCAACGCTTCTTGCCGGGATTCAGGAGGTTCTTCGGGTCGAACGCCTGCTTCACGCGAAGGTGCAGGTCGTAGCCGGTCGGGCCGAGCTGGTGCTCGAGCTGCCCGCGCTTGAGCCAGCCGATGCCGTGCTCCCCGGTAACCGTCCCGCCGAGCCGCAGCGCGAGCTGGAACAACTCGTGGCACGCGTCGTCGGCGCGCTGCTCCTCGTCGAGGTCCTCCGGCGCGAACAGGAACGTCGAATGGATGTTGCCGTCGCCTGCGTGGCCGAACGACAGGGCCGGCACGTCGTGGCGTGCGCCGATCTCGAGCGTCTCGCGCGCGACGTCGCGTAGCCGGTCGAGCGGCACGGCGATGTCCTCGCTGAACGCCCCGCCTCGTTGCGCGAGGATCGCGAACGCCGCACCGCCGCGCCACCGCCAGAGCTCCGAGACCTCGCTGGGCTCCGTCGGTGCGTGCACGGCGACCGCGTCGTCGGCGAGCGCGTCCCGGAGCTCGGCGGCGACGCGCCGCGCTTCGGCCGCGGCGCCGTCGGCCTCCGTGATCACCATGAACGCCGCCTCGGGCGGCAGCCCGAACGGATAGGCGTCTCCCGAATAGGAGAGAGTCGCGCCGTCGAGGTACTCGATCGCGGCGGGGACGACACCCGACGCGAGCACGCGCTCGATCGCGGAGATGCCGGCCTCGGCGTCGCGGTAGAGGCCGATCACCGGCAGCTCGAGCTCCGGCGCCGGGACGAGGCGCAGCCACGCCGCCGTGACGAGCCCGAGCGTTCCCTCGGACCCGACGAGCAGGCTCCTCAGGTCGTAGCCCGCGACGTCCTTGCGGATGGGGCCGCCGAACGTGACGATCTCGCCGGGCGGGATCACGGCCTCGAGGCCGGTCACCCAGTGACCGGTGACGCCGTACTTGAATGCGTGGGGGCCGCCGGCGTTGCACGCGATGTTGCCGCCGATCTGGCTGACCTCGGCGGCGCCGGGGTCGGGCGGGAAGCGCAAGCCGTTCTCGCGCGCGAGCCGATGGACGTCGCCGGTCGTGACACCTGCCTCGACCTGGATGCGCCAGAGCAGCGGGTCGAACTGCCGGATGCGGTTCAAGCGCTCGAAGCCGATCACGATCCCGCCTTGCACGGGGATCGCGCCGCCGGCGAGGCCGGTGCCGCCGCCGCGCGCCGTCAGCGGCACGTCGTTCTCGTAGCACCACCGCATCGCCGCCGCGACCTCCTCGGCGCTCGACGGGAGCACGACCGCGTCCGCCGTTCCCTGCACGCCGCGGCCCATCAGATCGGCGAGATACCGCCCTTTCGGCTCGACGATCGCCTCTGCCGGTAGTACGTCCGCCAGGGTCACCGATCGAGCGTACCCTGTCGAACGGAGATCCCTAATCGATCAGAGGAGCACCATGAAACTCGTTGCACTCGCCGCGACCGTCGCACTGCTCGGTGTGCTCGCGGTGCCGCTCGCGTCGGCCGCGACGCCGACCCTCGTCGGTACGGACGGGCCCGGCTTCACGATTACGCTCAAGAAGGGCACCAAGAAGGTGTCGAAGCTGAAGCCCGGCACCTACATCTTCAAGATCGCGGACAAGTCGTCGATTCACAACTTCCATCTGAAGGGCCCCGGCATCGACAAGAAGACATCCGTGGGCAAGAAGCAGAACGTGACCTGGAAGCTGAAGCTGAAGGCGGGCAAGTACACGTTCGTGTGCGACCCACACAAGTCGTTCATGAAAGGCTCGTTCACCGTCAGCTGAGGGACGACTCGACTGGTGTCTGACACCGCAGGTGTCAGACACCTTTCAGATAGGGCCTGAGCACGCGGTACAGGTCGCAGCCCGGGTGCGTGGACCACGGCCACGCCGCCGGGTCCTCGACCATGCCGGCGGTGACGGGGTTGTAATGGACATACGCGACCGCTGCGGCCAGGTGCCCCTCGTCGCGAATGGTTCGTTCGGTAAAGCGTGACTCGAAAAGTGCGCCGCGACGGCCGTGGCGTTTGTTGAACGCCCGCGAATGCCCGCCGTTCACAAGGCGCATTCCGTCGGAGACAACGCCAAGCGTCGGCTGGAGCACGAGGTGATAGTGGGTGTCCATCAGGCAGGCCGCCCAGATCGCCCATCGGTACGTCCGAATCACGCGAAGC
>JAICUZ010000261.1 GCA_025935595.1 Burkholderiales bacterium | reverse complement strand
GTCGCCGTCATCGGCGCCCACTTGAACGCGCGCGCCCAGCGCGGACGCGAATGGAGTGCGCCGAGGCGCTGCTGCTGCGTGTAGTCGTCGACCTTGATCACGATGCCGTCGATCTCGTAGTCGAGATCGCTGCGCTTCCGCTCCCAGTCACGGCACGCCTTCGCGACCGCGTCGATCGACTCGAGCCGCTCGGCAAACGGGTTGATCGGGAAACCGTGCACCTTCAGCCACGCGAGCGCCTCCCAGTGGCTCTGGAGGGCGGCGCCGTCGTGCACGCCGATGCCGTACGCCCAGAACGACAGTGGGCGGGCCGCGGTGATCCGTGAGTCCTTCTGGCGGAGCGAGCCGGCGGCGGCGTTGCGCGGGTTCGGCGTCGGCTTCTTGTCGTCGGCGATCAGACGCTCGTTAAGCTCGCGGAAACCGGAGAGCGGCATGTACACCTCGCCGCGCACCTCGACGAGCTGCGGGACGTCGTCGCCGAGCAGGCGCAGGGGGATCGCGTTGATCGTGCGCAGGTTGACGGTGACGTCCTCGCCCACCTCGCCGTCGCCGCGCGTCGCCCCGCGCGTGAAGACGCCGTTCTCGTAGGTGAGGTTGATCGCCAGACCGTCGATCTTCGGCTCGAGGACGTACGCGACTTCGGCATCCGTGGCAAGCCGCTTGCGGACGTCGTCGGCCCACTTGACGACCGCTTCGTCCGTCGTCACCTTCTCCAGCGACCCCAGGGCGGTCAGGTGCCGCACCTTCTGGAACCTCGCGCTCGCCGGCGCACCGACGCGCTGGGTCGGCGAGTCCGGCGTGAGGAGCTCGGGATGCTTCCGCTCGAGCTCGACGAGCTCGTCGTAGTGCTTGTCGTACGTCGCGTCGTCGACGGACGGGTCGTCGAGCACGTGGTACTCGTACAGCCAGCGGTTGAGCTTGGCACGGAGCTCCTGCGCTCGTTTCTCAGACACGTTCGAGCAGCTCCCGCGCGTCGTGGATCACGATGTCGGCGTCGGTCAGCGTCTCGGGCTCGTGGATCCGGCCCCAGCTGACGCCGATCGCATACAGGCCGCCCGCCTTCGCAGCCTGCATGTCGAACGGCGAGTCGCCGACGTACGCGGCTTCGTCCGGTGTAGCTCCCATACGCTCGAGCGCCAGCAGGAGCGGCGCCGGGTGCGGCTTGTGCTCGGTCGTCTCGTCGCCGCCGACCACCGTTTCGAAGAGGTGCTCGATCGGGATGCGGTCGAACGCGAGGTCGACGGTGGCGCGGCGCTTGGCGGTGACGACGCCGAGCCGGTGCCCGCGGTCGTGCAGCTCGTCGAGGACGATGTCCATCCCCTCGCAGACGGAGATCGTGTCGTGCAGCGGCTCGTTGTGGGCGCGGTAGACGCGTACGAGCTCGTCGACGCGGGCCGGGTCGAGCGCGTGCATCTGCGCCTCGAGGCCGGGGCCGCCGACCGTAGCCAGGAGCTGCGCGTCCGTGTACTCGCCGCCGAGCACGGTCTCGACAGCGTGTCGCATCGACGCGAGGATGATCGCGCCGGTGTCGACGACGGTGCCGTCGAGGTCGAACAGGACTACCGGGTAGCGCACGCCCCCAAGGTTAGAGACGGAGTGTGTCGCGAAGCTGGTCGATCAGCTGCCGTCGCGGCGCCGGTGGCGTGAGGAACGCCGCGACGCGCTCGGCCTCTTCCGGCGAGAGCGACACTGCAGCCTCGGCGGAGTCGACCGACCAGATGCTGAAGCGAACCTGCGGGGCGGTCTCGTCGTCGCCGAAGTAGCGGGAGACGCGCAGCGCCTTCTGTGCGTCGGCCTCGACGCCCGGGTGCGGCGCGAAGAACTCGACGAGCTTCCTCCGCTGCGGCGCGGCGCACCAGGGGCAGTAGCGGAACCTGTCCTCGACGCCGTTCCCGCATGCGCGGCACGTCTTCACGCGCACATTCTCTGCCCGGGACGCGCCCGGATCAACCATGTCCCGGGGACAGTCCCCGGGACATGTCCGTTCTGCAGGCCGCTGCCAGAGCGGATCGGTGGGCCCAGGCCACGTCTCTGCGAGCCATGTCCCGGGGACAGTCCCCGGGACATGGCTTAGTACGACACGTGCGTGAGGTACAGGCCGTGCGGAGGGGCCGTCGCTCCCGCTTCGCCGCGTGGACGGCCCTCGAGAAGCGGCACGAGCTCGCGCCCCTCGAGCATCGTCCCGACCAGCGTCCGCACCATGTGACGCAGGAACGAGTCGGCGGTGATCTCGAAGGCGAGCACATCCTCGTCGAGCTCCACCCAGCGCACCTGCTTCACCACGCGGACGAACACGGCGTGCCGCGTGTCCGTCGGCGTGAACGCCCGAAAGTCGTGCTCCCCGAGCAGCGCCTGCGCCCCTGCATCGGCAGCCGCGACGTCGAACGGGCGCGGCCACCACAGCGCGCGCTTCGCCTCGAGCGCCGAGCGCTCGCGGCGCCGCCAGACGCGGTAGCGATACGAGCGGGCGCGTGCATCGAACCGCGCATGGAACTTATCCGGCGCCTGCTCCGATCCGAGCACGGCGATGTCGTCGGGAAGCTCTGCGTTCAGCGCCTCCGCAACGCGCTCGGGAGGCACGCCGCCCTCCACGTCGACCGAGACGACGTTCGCCTGGGCGTGCACACCCGCGTCCGTCCGGCCCGCCACGGCGAGGCCCTCCACGGAGCCGTAGAGCCGCTCGAGCGCGCTCCGAAGCTCGCCCTCGACCGTCCGCTCCCCCGGCTGGCGCGCCCAGCCGCGGAAGCCGGTGCCGTCGTACTCGACCGTTAGCTTCAGGCGCACGTCAGGTGTCCCTGACCGCGCTTGTAAGGAGTGCCTGATGCTCTAGTCACTTGGTATCAGTGCGCTACACTCTATTCGATGTCCGACGAACACCACTTCCTCCTCCAGCGTGTCCAGCCGGCCATGGTCGGCCTCATCGACGGCTCGCTGTCGACGCTGGCGCCGATCTTCTCGGTCGCGATCGTCAGCCACAAGCCGCTCTACGCGTTCGCGGCCGGGCTCGCGACGTCGATCGGCGCCGCGATCTCGATGGCGTTCTCGGAAGGGCTGTCCGACACCGGCGAGCTGACGGGCCGCGGCAACCCCGCGCTCCGCGGGTCGATCACCGGCGTCGGGACGTTCATCGGCGGGATCCTGCACACCATGCCGTTCCTGTGGAACGACTACCACGGCGCGTTGGTCACCGCCGCCGTCGTCGTCGCGTTCGAGCTGGTCGGGCTCGCGTGGATCCGCTATCGGTTCTTCGGGACGAGCTTCGTCAAGTCACTCGGACTTGTCAGCGTCGCGGGAGCTGTCATCGCCCTCGTCGGCGCTCTCGTCGGCGCGGGTGTCTGACGCGTCAGCGTCAGACGGGGTGTCTGACACTTCAGTGTCTGACACCTCTTCGGCATCGTCCTGAGCTTCGGCAGAGGTGTCAGACACCGTTCCGGTGTCAGACATCCCGTCCGGCACCGGCGTCCGCGCCTCCCGCTCCTTGGCGACGTATTCCTCGTCGACGAGCTCGAGGTACGCCATCTCCGCCGAGTCACCGGGGCGTGGCCCGATCTTGATGATCCGCGTGTAGCCACCGGGCCGGTCCTTGAACAACGGCGCCACCTCGGCGAAGAGCTTGTGCACGACGTCGCGGGAGCGTAGGAACGACGTCGCCTGCCGGCGCGCGTGCAGGTCGCCGCGGCGACCGAGCGTGATCATCTGCTCGGCGATCGGCTTCACCGCCTTCGCCTTGGTGACGGTCGTCCTGATCCGCCCGTGCTCGATCAGCGCACCCGCAAGGTTCGAGTAGAGCGCCTTGCGGTGCGCCGAGTCGCGCCCGAGCTTCTTGCCTGTCCGTGCGTGGCGCACAGCGTCTCCTAGGCCTCCGGCCCGTTCGACGAGCCGCCGCGGAGGTTGAGGCCGTGCTGCTGCAGGGTCTCCTTGACCTCTTCAATCGACTTCTTGCCGAAGTTCGGGATCGCAGCGAG
>JAICUZ010000369.1 GCA_025935595.1 Burkholderiales bacterium | reverse complement strand
CGCGAGTCGGCGCCGATGTAGCGGCTCACCTTGCCGATCTGCTCGTGCGGCACGTACACGCGGTCGTCGCCGCGGTAGGCGAGCAGCAGGTAGTCGCGCGTGACGCCGGCGACCTCCTTGGTCTCGAACCCCAGCAGCTTCGCGAGACCGTGGTCCTCGTGCACGACGTAGTCACCGGTGCGAAGGTCGGAGAAGCTCTGGAGCGCGCGGCCCGGCGCCGCGGTAGCGCGCGGCGGTCGCTTTCGGAACACCTGCGTGTCGGGCAGCAGCGCGAACCCGAGCTCGCGCCACACGAAACCGCGCCGTGCGGGCGAGACGGCGAACGCGAGGCCTTCCGGGGTCTCCCCCGGCTCGAGGATCGTCGCCGAGGCGCGACGGAGCAGTGCCTGCTGGCGCAGCGCCTCCCCGCGGTGCGGGAATGCGACGACGACGTCGAGCTCTTGCCGCAGCAGCCCGTTGAGCTCGTTTTCCGCTTCGGAGAGCCCGCGCGCCGTCAGCGCCGGCCGCTGCGCGTCGAAGCTGAACGCCTGGCCCTGAGGCAGCTGCGTCAGGGTCGTCACGCCGTCGAAGGCGACCGGATCGAGGCTCTGCTCCTCCCACGCAGCGTGCACCTCGTCCGGCGACCAGACGACGTCCGGCGCTCGGTCGAAGGCAGGCACGAGGTCTTCGGGTGCCTGCGGGGCGAGCTCCTCGCCCTCATCGGGCCCGAGGTCGATCTCGACGAGCTCGCGCAGCCGCTCGCCCGCCGGATAGATCTTCGCGGCGTCGACCGTGCGCAACGCACGCTGAGTGAACGGCGAGAACGCGCGAATCTGTTCGATCTCGTCGCCGAAGAGCTCGATGCGGAACGGTTCGCGCCCGGTGGTCGGGAAGACGTCGACGAGGCCGCCGCGCACCGCGAACTGACCGCGCTCCTCGACGCGCTCGACACGTTCGTACCCGGCTGACGCGAGGTGCTCGGCCAGCGCCTCGATCCCGGGCTCGTCGCCGATGCGCACCGAGAGCGGTGCGGGCCGAACCGCGCGCGGCGGCACTCCCTCTGCGATCGCAGCGGCCGACGCGCAGACGAGCCCGCCCTGCTCGAGCACCTCGAGCGCGCGGGCGCGCTCGCCGACGAGGTGCGGTGGCGGCTCGAGCCCGCTGGCCCAGTGCACGCCGCGCGACGGGAAGAGCGCGACCCGGTCGTCGCCGACGAACCACGCCGCCGCCTCGGCAGCGTCGCGTGCATCTGCGTCCTCGGGCAGAAGCACGATCAGCCCACGAGCGAGCTCCTCGTGCAGCGCCGCGAGCAGGAGCGGCAGAACCGGTTCGGAGACGCGGGCGCGGGTCGGCAGCGCAGCGGCGAACTGCTGCAGGCGCTCCTCCGCGCGGAGGCGCTCGACGAGCGTGTGGAGTACGGGCCGGTCCATGACGTTCGACCGAACTGCGCGTTCGGCGGGGTGTCATGGTAGTCGCGCCGGTTCAGACCAGGCGGCGGGCGCCGTCGTAGCGCGACGAGTACCAGCCGGAGAGCGGATCGATCGCGACCCGGGTGCCGGTGTGCGGCGCGTGGATGAAGCGCCCGTCGCCGACGTAGATCCCGACGTGGCCGAGCCCGTCGAAGAAGACGAGGTCGCCCGGCCGTAGGCCCGTGCGCGAGACGCGCCGGCCGAGGCCGTACTGGCTGCCCGACCAGTGCG
>JAICUZ010000072.1 GCA_025935595.1 Burkholderiales bacterium | reverse complement strand
GTGTTCCTCGACTGGCTCGGGTGGGGAAAGACCGTGTCGCAGATGGTCGCGATCATGCTCGTCACCCCGCTGAACTTCATCGGGAACAAGCTCTGGTCGTTCCGCAGCTGAGGACGATCGCGATTGCGGTCGCGGCGCTGGTGCTGGTGCCGGCGGCCCGCGCAGGCACGACGACCACGAACCCGCTGACGCCGACACCGGCACTCTCCGGCGCGAAGCCGCACCTCGCGCGCGCCGAGGTGATCGCGCGCTTCCTTGCCTACCCCAAGGTCCACGGTTGGCTCGAGCGGTATCCGCCGAAGCCGCAGACCGACGCGACGTACAGCCTCGGCTCCTGGACCGTCCAGGTGTGGTCGGGCAAGGCCGGCGAGATCGCGAAGGGAACCGTCGACGATGCAAGCGGCGAGGTCACCGAGGCGTTGACCGGCCCGCAGGTCGCGTGGGGGATGGCGCGCGGAGTCAAGGGAGCGTTCGGCGGCGCGAAGATCAACGAACCATGGTTGTGGCTCACGTTCTGTGCGCTCTTCCTGCTCGGGCTCGTCGACTGGCGACGGCCGCTCGGCGTTCGTACCGTCGACCTGGTCGCGCTCGTCTCGCTCTCGGTCTCCCTCTGGTTCTTCAACCGCGGCCACATCTTCGCCGCGATGCCGCTCGCCTACCCGCCGCTTTCGTGGGCACTCGGGCGCTGCCTCTGGGTCAGCCACCGCGACCGCCCTTCGCGTGGCGCGCCGGTGTGGCCCGTGTGGCTGCTGCTCGCCCTCACGGTGTTCCTTGCCGGGTTCCGCATCGGGCTCAACGTGCGCGCGTCGAACGTGATCGACGTCGGCTACTCGGGCGTGATCGGCGCCGACCGGATCTGGCACGGGCAGAGCCCGTACGGGAACTTCCCGCAAGAGGACGACCTGAAGAAGTGCGGTCCCGCCGACACCGCCGGCGAGGTCCGCGACCGCGTGCAGACGAACGGCCGCTGCGAGACGGCGAACCCGCTCGGCGACACCTACGGGCCGGTCGCCTACCTTGCATACGTCCCGGGCTATCTGCTGTTCGGCTGGAGCCACAAGTGGGACACGCTGCCGGCCGTCCACTTCACCTCGATCCTGTTCGACCTGGTCGCGCTCGTCGGGCTCGGCCTCGTCGGACGACGCCTCGGCGGCCCGCGAGTGGGAGCCGCAGCGGCGTTCGCCTGGGCTGCCTGGCCGTTCACCCAGTACGCCTCGAGCTCCAACACGAACGACTCGATCGGCCCGGCGCTGCTCGTGTGGGGCTTCCTCGCGCTCACGAGCTCGACCGCGCGCGGAGCCGCGGTCGCGGTGTCGGGCTGGACGAAGTTCGCGTCGCTGCTCGTGCTGCCGCTGTGGACGGGCTACCCCGAAGCGCGAAGGCCGCGCGCCGCCGCGCTCACCTTGCTCGGCTTCTTGCTCGCGACCGTGGTCGTCTTCTTCGTGCTCTTCCTCGAGCCGTCACCGTGGCACGCCGCGCGTGTGTTCTACGACCGGACGGTGAGCTTCCAGCTCGGGCGCGACTCGCCGTTCTCGCTCTGGGACTGGCGCCAGTACCACGCCAAGGGCCTGCCCGATCTCCACCTCGTCCAGCGCGTGCTCGAGGTGGCGCTCGTCGCCGGCTCGCTCGCGCTCGCCTTCGTGCCACGCCGTCGCTCGCCTCTCCGCATGGCCGCGCTCACCGCCGCGGTGCTGATCGGGTTTGAGCTCGTCTTGACGCACTGGTTCTATCTCTACCTGCCGTGGCTCTTCCCGTTCGTCGTGCTCGCGCTCGTCGCACCGCTCCCGGGCGGCAACCCTGAGCAGCCGGTCCCGGCAGTGGACTGACGCGCTCGCGGCGGCGGGCCTGTTTCTCGCCTGCTTCGGGCTCGTCCACACGTGGTTCTGGGCGCACGGCGAGCTCGTCGACTGGCCGACGTACCAGAGCTACGGCTCGGCGATCGTCGACCACCACCGTGTTCCCTATCGCGACTTCGCCGTCGACTACCCGCCGGGCTCGCTGCCGGTGTTCATCGTCCCGGCGTACTTCGGCGACTATGCGAACGCGCTCGAGTGGGTGATCGCCGTCTGCGGCCTCGCACTCGTCGGGGCGCTCGGATTCGTCCGCCGTGAGGCGGCGTATTACACGGCACTCGCCCCGGTGCTCGTCGGCTCGCTGATCCTGTCGCGCTTCGATGTGTGGCCCGCGCTGCTGCTGGTCGTTGCGATCGCGGCGCTGCTCCGTGACCGCGACGCGCTCGGCTGGGCATTTCTCGGGGCGGCCGTCGCGGCGAAGCTGTGGCCGCTCGTGGTCGTGCCGCCCGCGCTGCTCTGGTCGGTTCGGCGCGGGCATGGGCGAGCCGTCTTCGCCGGCGTCGCGATCGCCGCCGTCGCCTTCGTCCCGTTCCTGCTCGTCGCCCCGCACGGCGTGTGGCACACGCTGAGCAGCCAGGGGTCGCGCCCGCTCCAGGTCGAGAGCCTCGGCGCGGCCTTCCTGACCACGTTCGGCGACCCGCACGTCGTGACGACGCACGGCTCGCAGAACCTCGCTGGGCACGGTGCGCTCGCCGCGGTCATCAGCGCGATCGGCACACTCGCCGTGATCGTCGTATGGGTCGCCTTTGCGCGCGGCCCGATCACGCGCGACCGCTTCGTTCGCTACTCGGTCGCTGCCGTCAGCGCGTTCGTCGCGTTCGACAAGGTGCTCTCGCCGCAGTACCTCTTGTGGCTGATCCCGCTCGTGCCGCTCGTCCGTGGTCGGCGCGGCCTCGCAGCGACAGCCTTGTTGACCGTGGCGTGCGCGCTCACACAGGTGTGGTTCCCGCAGCGGTACTTCGCGTACGCCGACGACTTCGAGCTCGCCTGGGTCGTGCTCCTGCGCGACCTCGTGCTTGTGGCGCTGTTCGCAGCGCTCGTCACGACTCGACGGGCACGCGGACAGCCGCGCACGACCTAGCACGGCCGGCCTCGTCGCACTCGACGAGCACACCCTCGATCCGCACGTCACCGGTGGCAGGCTCGAGGCGCAGCGGCATGCCGGTGACGAAGCGCCTGATCGCGTTGTGCTCGTCGCTCCCGATCACGGAGTCGTGCGGCCCGGTCATGCCGGCGTCCGTGATCGCAGCGGTGCCGCCTGCGAGCACGCGCGCGTCGGAAGTCTGCACGTGCGTGTGCGTCCCGAGCACGGCCGTGACGCGGCCGTCGAGGTAACGCGCGAGCGCGACCTGTTCGCTCGTCGCCTCCGCGTGGAAGTCGACGACCACGATCGGTGTCGAGCGACGCGCCTCTGCGACCAGCCGGTCCGCCGCGAGGAACGGGCTCTCGAACGGGTCGAGGGCGAAGACCCCGAGCAGGTTGATCACGGCGACCCCCTGCTGCACGGTCAGTCCGCGGCCGGGCGTCTGCGGCGACATGTTCGCCGGCCGGAGGACTCGGTCGGTGCCGGCGAGGTACGGCGCGAAGCCCTGTTGGCCCCACGTCCAGTTGCCGAGCGTCACCACGTCGGCACCGCTCGCGAGCAGCTTGTCCGCAAGCTTCGCGGTGATCCCGCGCCCCGCCGCGGCGTTCTCGCCGTTCACGATGCAGAAGTCGGCGCCGAGCTCCTCGCGGAGCGACGGCAGCCGAGTCTCGACGGCACGACGCCCCGGGGCGCCGAACACGTCGGCCACGAACAGGATCTTGATCGGACGACCTTTCTAGTCGAGGCCGAGCGTCGCCGAGGGATGTACCTCGATCGCGACGTGATTCCCCGAGTCGTTCGTGTAACGCGAGAGCGACTGGTGCTCCGCGTGCGTGAAGTCGACCACCGCGCCGAGCTTCGTCGCGGCGGCCGAGAGCTGTGAGCCGACGACGAGCGCCGGATCGATCTGGACGTGCGACACCGACACGACGAGCGAGGGCGCGCCGGAAGGCTGGATGTCGATGCGTGACCCGAACGCACGGCCGTCGATCACGATCTCGTCGATCGCGAGCACGATGCCGTCGACAGGGGAGTACACGTCGGTGCCGGCGGGCGCTCCGACGTCGAGCGACGACGTCGACGGTCCCTGTCCGCCCGGCAGCTGGTACCAGCGGGGTGATCCGGTCGACGAGCCGAAGATGGCGTGCACGACCCGCTTCAGCACGCCTTCGTTTGCCTGGGTGCCGAGCGGCGAGAGCGCAACTGCGCCGGCGGCGCCGCCCTGGTAGCCGATCGTCGTCACCCGCGACTGGCTGACGGGAAGCTGCAGATGCAACGAGCCGAGGCGGGCCACGATCTCGGGTGAGGGAGGCCCGGCCGGAAGCAGGCGCGCGGCGCTCGCAGGGGTCGGTGCCTGCACCGCCTTCCCGTCTCCGCCGAACGCGGAGACGAGCAGCACGACGAGCGCGACGACGGCGATCGCGAGCAAGACGGCGAGGCGGCGCACGCGCCGCTCGCGCTCCAGGTGCCGGCGGTGTGCACGCACGGGCCGCCGGTGGGGCACCGGGGGCGACATGGCGGGCACCGTAGCGAACGAGTCATCTGGTTTCAACCGGGTAAACGCCCAGGGGTCGAGTGCGAGGGATCCGTCGAACGTTGCCGACCAGTCCCAGTCGGGCGGGCGGATCGGTACGACGCGGGCAGTAGCATCGCCTCCGTGAACTCCGTCGGCCTCCCGCCGCGGCTGCGGATCCCGCGCTGGGTCCAGCTGGTCGGGCTGCCGCTCCTCGTGCTCCTCGTGTGGATCCTCGCGACGCGGGTGATTCACGTCGTCTTCCTGTTCACGGTGGCGGCGCTCGTGGCTCTGCTGCTGGATCCGCTCGTCCGCGCGCTCCAGCGGGTCAAGCTTCCCCGCGGCCTCTCGGTCGCGTTCGTGTACCTGGCGTTCCTCGCGGTGCTCGCGCTGATCATCTTCGCCATCGCCACCGCCGTCGTCTCCGAGACGAAGACCGCGGCGACCAGGTTCAACGACTACTTCACGCATCCTCACGCCGGATCCGGACGGACGTCTGCCTACCTCGACGTCGACCGGCTCCAGCGCTGGCTCAACCGCCACCACCTGAAATCCGTGAAGGTGGAGGAGCGCGGCCACCGGCTGGTGCGGCAGATCCAGCGGCGGGACGTCGGCAAGTCCACGCACCGGATCGTCACGTTCGTGGAAGGTGCCGCGATCTCGATCGGCAAGACGCTCTTCAGCGTCGTCCTCTTGCTCGTCGTGTCGATCTACATGCTTCTCGACATGCAGCGGCTCGGCCGCTGGATCGACCGGCGGTTCCCGCCTCGACCGGGTGAGGCGTCGCTTCTCCGCGCGATGGAGAACGCCCTCGCGTCGTACGTCCGAGGTCAGATCGCACTGAGCCTGATCATCGGCACGAGCGCCGGCTTCGGTCTCTGGCTGCTGGCGGTGATCGGGCTACTGCCGCACGCACAGCAGTACGCACTGTTGTTCGGCGCGTGGGTCGCGGTGACAGAGATCATCCCGTACCTCGGGCCGTGGCTCGGTGCGATTCCGCCGCTCATCTACGCGCTCGTCGTGCACCCGCTCTCGGCGCTCTGGGTCGTGCTCCTCTTCCTCGGCATCCACCAGATCGAGGGTCACGTCGTCGTGCCGAAGGTGATGGGCAACGCGCTGCGCCTGCACCCGCTGCTCGTGATCTTCGGGCTCGGCGCCGGCACCGAGCTGTACGGGCTGCCGGGAGCGCTCACCGCACTGCCGTTGCTCGCCGTCGGCCGCGCGATGTGGGAATTCTTCTCCGGCCGGATCCGGCTCGAGCCGTGGGGTCGGGACGAGCCCGCCGAAGACGTGCCCGTCGAGCTCGTCGAACGCCGGTGACGGTGTTGGCAGCCCGTGGTGTGGCGCGCAGCTTCGGGTCGCGCGTCGCACTCGAGCCGACGGACGTCTCGCTCGCCGCCGGTGAGGTGGTCGCGCTCGTCGGCCCGAACGGCGCCGGCAAGTCGACGCTGCTCGCGATCCTCGCCGGGGCGCTGGAGCCGAGCGAGGGCACGGTCGAGCGCCCGGACCGCGTCGGCTGGGTGCCGCAGCGCGCGGCGCACTACGGCCGGCTGACCGCGCTCGAGAACCTGCGCCTGTTCGCGGCGCTCGAGCGCGTGCCGCCCGCGCGCGCCGACGAGCTTGCCCGTGAGTTCGAGCTGCCGGCCGAGACGCGCGCGTCGTCTCTGTCGGTGGGCAACCGGCAGCGACTCGACGTCGCGCTGGCGCTGCTCTCCTCACCGCACGTGCTGCTGCTCGACGAGCCGACGTCGTCACTCGATCCTGCGCAGCGCGAGCGCGTGTGGCGCATCGCGCGCAGCGTCGCCGAGGACGGCGGTGCGGTGCTCGTCGCGACGCACCACTGGGAGGAGCTCGCCGACCTCGCCGACCGGACGCTCGAGCTCGTCGAGGGCCGACTCACATGAGGGCAGTTTCGCTGATCTTGCGCAAGGACGTGCGCACGTTGCTACGCACGCCGGCGCTGCTCCTCGTGCTGCTCGCGTATCCGGTCATGATCGCCGCGTTGCTCGGGCTCGTCGCCGGTTACGCGAACGCGAAGCCGCGTGTGGCGCTCGTCGACGAGGACGGCCTACCGGCGCACATCGTCGTCGGCCATCACGACTTCAACGTCGAGGCGACGATCAAGGAGGTGTCGCGCAACGTCACCCTCGTGCACCTCGATCCGGACGAGGCGAGGCGCGAACTCGCAGACGGGAAGATCGTCGCGGTGTTGACGGTGCCGCCGGGCTTCGTCGCGACGCTGCAGCAGATGACGAAGAGCCCGACGCTCGAAGTCTCGGTGACACGCGGCGGCACGTCGGGTCGCGTCCGCCAGCAGGTGCAAGCGCTCGTCTACACGCTCAACCAGAAGCTGCAGCGCGCGTACATCGACGCGAACCTGCAATACGTCCAGCTGCTCCTGCACGGCGGCGACGGCAAGTTCCTCGGCGAGAGCTTCAACGTGATCGGCCTCGACGGCACGAAGAAGGTGCTCGACACGCTGCCGCAGACCGATCGCGTGAAGCGCATCCAGCGGTTCGTCCACGATGCACGGCTCGCGCTCGCGCAGACCGGTGATGCGCTCCATGCCACCGCGGCACCGATCCAACTGGTGGAGCTGCCCCAACGCGGACGCACGGCGTCGCTCTCCGCACAGGTGCAGAGCTACGCGCTCGGGCTCACGATCACCTTCCTCTCACTCGTCCTCGCGGCGGGCGCGCTCGCCGGCGAGCGCGACGAGAACGTGCTCGGCCGGTTGGCGCGCGGGCTGGTTCCACCCGGCCGGCTCGTCGCCGCGAAGGTCGCGCTCGCCGGAGTCGTCGCCACCGTGCTCGGGCTCGGCGTCGCGTTCGCATTCGCCGCCGTGATCGTGATCGGGGATGCACCGGGCGGCGAGCCATGGGGCCGGCTGCCGCTCCTCGCCGCCGGCCTTGCGCTGACGGGCGCCGCACTCGGCGCCGTCGGCTCGCTCGTGGGTGCGCTCGCGCGCGAGGCGCGCACCGCGTCGCTCGTCGCCGTGCTGCTCGTGCTGCCGATCGTCTTCCTCGGCCTGATCCCGCCCGAGGTGTTCGCCGCGGCCGGCTGGGTGAGCGACGGCCTGCCGTTCGCCCACGGCGTTCGGCTCTTTTCGGCGACGCTGTACGACCTGCATCCGTGGGGCGCGGTCGCCCGCGAGACGGCCTGGCTCGTGGGGCTCGGCGCACTCTTCTCGCTGCTTGCCCGCAGCGCTGTGCGACCATTCCGTCCGTGAGCTTTCCGGCGACACGGTTGCGGCGTCTGAGGCGGACGGGCGCGCTGCGCGACCTGACGCGCGAGACGACGCTGTCCGTCGACGACCTCGTGCTGCCGCTCTTCGTCGCACCCGAGGCGTTGCCGAACGAGCGCCTGCCGGGCCTCCAGCGGCACGCGGTCGACGGCGTCGTGCGTGAGGTCGAGGAGCTCGTCCGCCTCGGCGTGCCCGCGGTCATCCTGTTCGGCCTCCCGGAGGAGAAGGACGAGGAAGGCTCAGGCGCGTGGATCGAGGACGGCATCGTCCAGCGCGCGCTGCGCGCTCTTCGTCCGCGCTTCCCCGAGCTCGTGCTGATGACCGACGTGTGCCTGTGCGAGTACACCTCACACGGCCACTGCGGTGTCGTCGACGCCGACGGCCACGTGTCGAACGACGCGTCGGTCGACCTGCTCGTTCGCACCGCGGTGTCCCACGTAGATGCCGGTGCGGACGTGGTCTGCCCGAGCGACATGATGGACGGCCGCATCGGCGCCGTCCGGGAGGCGCTGCCCGAGACACCGATCGTTGCGTACTCCGCGAAGTACGCCTCGTCGTTCTACGGGCCGTTCCGCGACGTCGCCGACTCGGCGCCGTCGTTCGGCGACCGGCGCGGCTATCAGATGGATCCCGGCAACGTGCGCGAGGCGCTGCGCGAGTGCGAGCTCGACGCCGCCGAGGGCGCTGACGTGTTGATGGTGAAGCCCGCGCTGCCTTACCTCGACGTGCTGCGGGCGGTCCGCGACCGCTTCGACCTGCCGCTCGCCGCGTACAACGTGAGCGGCGAATACGCAATGGTGAAGGCCGCTGCGGCCGCCGGTGATCTCGACGAGCGTGCGGCCGCGGTCGAGTCGCTCACGTCGATCCGCCGCGCGGGCGCCGACCTGATCTTCACGTATTGGGCGAAGGAATTCGCCTCATGGCTCTGACGCGGACCGAGCTCTGGCACCGGGCGCTCGGCCTGATTCCGGGCGGCGTCAACTCACCGGTCCGCGCGATGCGCGGTGTCGGGCTGGACGAGCCGTTCTTCGCGGTGGGCGGCGAGGGCCCGCGCATCCGTACCGCCGACGGCCGAGAGCTCGTCGACTGGGTGCAATCGTGGGGGCCGCTCGTGTTCGGGCACGCCGACCCGGAGACCGTCGAAGCGGTGCGCGAGGCGGCGCTCGCCGGCACCACGTTCGGCGCGCCGACGGAGGGCGAGCTGGAGCTCGCCGAGGAGATCGTCGACGCCGTCCCGTCGGTCGAGCGCGTGCGACTCGTCTCGTCCGGGACCGAGGCGGGCATGTCGGCGTTGCGGCTCGCGCGCGGCTTCACGCACCGCGACCGCGTGATCACCTTCGCCGGCTGCTACCACGGCCACGCCGATCCGTTTCTCGCGCGTGCGGGCTCCGGGCTCGCGACGCTCGGCATCGCGAGCTCGCCGGGCGTGCCCTCGGGTGTCGTCGCCGACACGATCGTCTGCGAGTACAACGACGCCGACGGCGTCGCCTCGGCCGTCGAGCGGTACGGGGAAGGCCTCGCGGCGATCTTCGTGGAGCCGGTCGCGGGGAACATGGGTTGCGTCCCGCCGGCGCCGGGCTTCCTCGAGGCGCTGCGCATGCTCTGCGACGCGGCCGGCGCGCTGCTCGTCTTCGACGAGGTGATCACCGGCTTCCGCGTCGCGCGCGGCGGGGCCCAGGCGCGGTTCGGAGTTTTGCCCGACCTGACGGTGCTCGGGAAGATCGTCGGCGGCGGCCTCCCGCTCGCAGCATTCGGCGGTCGCTCCGACGTGATGGAGCAACTCGCTCCGGCCGGCGCCGTCTACCAGGCCGGCACGCTGAGCGGGAACCCGCTCGCCACCGCCGCGGGCGTCTCGGTGCTGCGGCGTCTCCGCGACTCCGCCGTCTACGACGTGCTGGAGCAGCGGTCGGCGCGGCTCGCCGAGGGGCTCGCGCCCTTCGGGCGCGTGCAGCGCGTCGGCGCGATGCTCACGCTCTTCGCGGGCCGCGACGAGCCGGTCGAGCGGTTCAGCGAGCTCGACACCGACGGCTACGCAGAGCTCTTCCGCGGCCTCTACGAGCGCGGCGTGTACGTCGCGCCGAGCCAGTACGAGTGCCTGTTCCCGTCCCTTGCCCACACCGACGAGATCGTCGACCAGACCATTGACGCTGTTCGAGACCATTACGCGCAGCGCTGAGGCCGAGAGCCCCGTGTGGGGCGCAGCGGTCAGCAGCGCGCCCGAGCCGGAGCCGGTGTTCTCGCCGCTCGTCCCGGCCGAGCTTGCGCTCGGCCTGGAGACCGTCTACGAGGCCTACCTCGTGCACTACGGCCGGCCGCGCGTCTTCGAGTCTCGCGACTCGGACGAAGCCGTGCTGCTCGGCGACTACCTCTATGCGCACGGCCTCGTGCGGGTCGCGGAGGCGGGCGGCGTGCCCGCGGTGGCGGCGCTCGCCGAGCTGATCGCGCGCTGCGCGGCGGAGCGGGCCGACGGCCGCCCGGACGATGGCGCAGCGTGGGTCGACGCGGCGCGGGCGCTCGGCGGCACACCGGACGCCGACGCAGTTGCCCGCGCACTGGCTCGGCACTCCGCTAGAGTCGCGGCGTGATCGGCGACGCCGCCAGCGAGGGCACCCACGTCATCCTCGGGATGC
>JAICUZ010000237.1 GCA_025935595.1 Burkholderiales bacterium | reverse complement strand
GCCTCGTCGGGCACGTACTTGTAGACCGTTCCGGTCTGCCACCCGGCAAGGATGTACTGCACGCCCTGTACAGATGCATCCTGACCGCTCAGCGGAACCGGCGGCAGGTGCTTCGCCTTCAGGTCGGCGACGACAGCGCCCGCGATGTTGTCGTTCGCCGCGAGCACGCCCTGGATGTTGTTGTTCGTCTTGACGAGCATCTGGCTGAAGATGGTCGCCGCGTTGTTCGCATCCCAGTCAGGAACGAACTGCGCCGGGCCCTTCTTCACCTTCTTGCTCTTGAACAGCGGGTTGAAGACGGCGTCGTTGCCGCTCTTGAACCAGAACGCGTTCTGGTCGGTCTGGCCGCCCCATAGCTGCGCGATCGTGCTCGAGGGCTTGTAGGTGCCCTTCGCCTTCATCGCTTTGATGACACCGTTCGCCTGCGCCTGGCCGACCTTCTTGCCGTCGAACGTGACGTAGACGGACGCGGTGCCGCCGGTGACCTGACGGTCGTAGTCGATTGCCTTACCGCCCTTGGACGTGAACAGCTTCTCGATCGACGCGGCGGAGCCGTTGTCGAGCGAGGTCTCGATGACGACCTTTGCGCCGGCAGCGAGGCAGGCCTGCGCCTGAGCCTTCTGCTTCAGCGGGTCGTTGAGGGCATTGTTGATGGAGCCCTTGACACCGGCCTTCGCGAAGGCGGCCTTGAACGCCGGTGCATCGAACTGCACCCAGCGCACGGACGACTTCGTGTCCGGCAGCAGCACGCAGACGTCAACCGACGCCGTCCGGTGCTTCGTGCTGGCGGTCGCTGTGGCGACTACGAACACGGCGAGGCCCAAGACGGCAAGACCGCTGACCGCGATCGCCGTCGACCTGCGGAAAACCTTCCTCAAGGTCAATCTCTCCTTCGTTCGCTGACGGGGCGCGTGAGCCCTCAACGCTCGCGGATTCCGGGGTTCACGTCAAGTCGGTTCGGCAGAAATCCGTGAGATAGGGTCACCCCCATGAAGACGAGTCTCGGAATCTGGGCGTTCGGCGCGATGGCGACACGGTTCAACCCCGGTGGGTACAAGCCGGACCTGGCCGGGGTCTCGACGGCCGACAAGGTCCGCACGGCGGTCGAAGGCCTCGGCGACCTGATGGACGACTACGAGTTCCACTTCCCGCAGGAGCTCTCGCGGGACAACCTCGAGGCGGTGCGCGCCGCGCTCGACGGTCACGGGATCTACGCGGTCGCGACGGGCACGCACCTGAACCCGCGCTACGGCAAGGGCGGCCTCTCCTCCCCCGACGACTCGGGGCGCGCCGCGGCCCTCGCCGAGGCACTCGATGCCGCGGCGTTCGCGGGCGAGCTCGGGTCGACGATGATCCTCTGGCCCGGCGTCGAGGGCTACAACTACCCGTTCCAGACGCCGTACGCCGACTCGTGGGCACGCTTCATCGACGGGGTCGGCCAGGTGGCGAGCCGATGCGCGGAGAGCGGCACGACGCTCTTCCTCGAGCACAAGAACTCGGAGCCTGCGATGAAGATCTTCATGCGGAACATCGGCATGACCCTCCACGTGATCCACACGCTCCGCGCGCAGGGGATCGACAACGTGCAAGTCAACATGGACTGGCAGCACCTGATCATGAACGGCGAGAACCTTGCCGAGTACGCGGCGATGCTGGCTGCGGAAGGACTGCTCGGGCACCAGCACGCGAACTCCGGTTGGGGCACCTTCGACGACGACAACATGGTCGGCGCGACGGCGTTCATGGAAACCGTCGAGCTTGCCGTCGAGCTCCGGCGCGCAGGCTACGGCGACAACGGGGAACGGCTCGGCTTCGACCTCTATCCGTATACGGAGGACGCGGTCGGCGCCGTGAAGCGGTCAGTCCTCCAGTGGCGGTTCATCGACGGTGTCGCCTCGCGCATCGACGACGCCGAGCTGCGCAAGGCGCAGCAGGCGAAGGACGCGGTCCGCGCGTACGAGCTCGTGTACGCAGCCCTCGGGGCGTGACGACGCTCATCGGGCTCGACGTCGGCACGTCCGGCGTCAAGGGGATCGCGATCGACGAAGACGGAGCGGTGCTCGCGGTCGCGGAGGAGGCGTACCCGCTCTCGACACCGCACCCGGGTTGGGCGGAGCAGGATCCGGAGGACTGGTGGCGCGCCGCGGAGGCGGTGCTCGCGCGGCTACCGGAGGGGCCCCTTGGGTTGTCGGGACAGATGCATGGGCTCGTCGTGCTCGACGACGGGGACCGCGTGCTCCGGCCCGCGATCCTCTGGAACGATCAGCGCACGGCCGCCGAGTGCGCGGAGATCGAGGAGCGCGTGGGGCTCGAGCGGCTGATCGAGCTCACCGGCAACCGTGCCCTGACCGGCTTCACCGCTCCCAAGCTGCTGTGGCTCCGCCGCCACGAGCCCGACGTGTACGCGCGGATCTGCCGCATTCTCCTGCCGAAGGACTACGTGCGGCTACGCCTGACAGGCGAGCACGCGGTCGACGCCGCAGACGCCTCGGGGACGCTGCTGTTCGACGTCGCGAACCGCCGCTGGTCGGCGGAGGTGTGCGCCGCGTTGGAGATCCCGCTCGACTGGCTGCCGCCGGCGCACGAGTCGACGGCGATCGCGGGCGCGGGCGACCAGGCCGCGGCGGCGCTCGGCGTCGGAATCGCGGCGCCCGGCGCCGTGTCGGTCGTCCTCGGCACCTCGGGCGTCGTCTTCTCTGCTTTGCCGGCGTATGCGCCCGATCCGCAGGCGCGCGTGCACACGTTCTGCCATGCGGTGCCGGGGACGTGGCACGCGATGGGCGTGATGCTGAGCGCCGCCGGCTCGGCGGCGTGGCTCCGCGACGCGCTCCGCGCCTCGGTCGTCGAGCGCGACGCCGAGGCGGAACGATGGGAACCGGGCACGGAGGGGCTGCTGTTCGCGCCGTACCTCGCCGGCGAACGCACGCCGTACCCCGATCCCGACGCGCGCGGGGCGTTCACAGGGCTGTCGCTCCGCCACGACCGCGGCGCGCTGTGGCGGGCGATGCTCGAGGGCGTCGCATTCGGGCTGCGTGACTCACTCGAGTTGCTGCGCAGGCTCGGTGCGCGACCGGAGGTCGGACGCGTGTCAGGCGGCGGGGCGAAGAGCGAGCTCTGGCTGCGCATCGTCGCGTCGGTGCTGCAACTTCCGCTCGAGCGCATGGAGACCGACGAAGGGTCAGCGTTCGGTGCGGCGCTGCTCGCGGGCGTTCACTCCGGCGTATTTGCGGACGCCCGGGAAGCGGTTGCGCGCTGTGTGCGACCGCGCGCACGGGTCGAGCCGGTCTGGGCCTACGACGTGCAGTATCGGAGCTTCCGGTCTCTGTACCCGGCGCTGAAGGCCGCGCACGGCAACGACGTCTGACTCGAAGGCACGATCTTGCACCCACCGAGCACATGGCATCATGGGCTTGTCGCCGACTACTGGGCGACGGTCAACGTCGACGCGCCCGAGCTCGACCTCTACCGTGGGTATCTCCGGAGCCCGGTCCTCGATGCCGGTTGTGGTGCCGGGAGGCTGCTCGTTCCGCTCCGCGGCGAGGGCTTCGAGGTCGACGGGGCCGACGCGTCGGCTGACATGATCGAGCGCTGTCGCCGTCGTGCCCCGGATGCGACGCTCTGGGTCTCGACGCTGCATGATCTCGACCCGCCGCGGCGGTATGCATCGATCGTCTGCAGCGGTGTGCTCGGTCTCGGCACGACTCGCGAGCAGGACATCCTTGCCGTCAGCCGGTTGCATGACGCGCTCGAGCCCGGTGGAACGCTGGTGCTCGACAACGACGAACAGCCGTTCTCGTGGCAGGCCCGCGATTGGAATGAGCCCTCCGGCGGCGAGATCTCGCTGCGCAGTCGGGTCGACGCGGTGGACGCGAACGACCGTTGCGTCCACCTGACGATCCGCGCCGAGGCACGGGACGGGCGCCGCGAGGAGCATCCACTCACGATGCGCTTCTGGTACCGCGACGAGCTCGAGCCGCTGCTCGAGGATGCCGGCTTCGCGACCATTCGCGTCCTGCCGGGCGTCGAGGAGCACACGCTCGTCTATGTCGCGACGCGAAAGCGCTGACTCGAGGCCGCGAACCGAAGAGGTGTCTGACACCGGTGGTGTCAGACACCAGTGCCGGCGGGCTGCGCCGCGTCGCGGAACGTCAGGCGATGGATCGCGCTACTTCGCGGCGCGGTCTTCGACGGCTTGCATCGCATAGCCACCCTCGAGCATCGCGGGCGCACGCTGCATCAGCCGGTCCCAGTCCGGGACGTCCCAGCCGAACGCGTCGGCGAGGCGCACGATCATGTTGAACAGCGCGGCGACGTGCGCTGCGTCGTGGAGTGCTG
>JAICUZ010000229.1 GCA_025935595.1 Burkholderiales bacterium | reverse complement strand
GAACCGGAAGATCGACATGATCCCGGGGCAGACCGGGCACATCGTCCTGGACGCCGACCGGGCCGGGATGTTCCGGGGCCAGTGCTCGGAGTTCTGCGGGCTGCAGCACGCGCACATGGCGATCGCGGTCGTCGCGGAGTCACAGCAGTCGTTCCGCCGCTGGCTCGCATCGAACGCGAAGCCCGCGAGGAGCGCGCCCGGGGCACAGACGTTCCTCGACGCAGGTTGCGGCGACTGCCATCAGGTCCGCGGCTCGTCGGCCCGCGGCGACGTCGGCCCCGACCTGACGCATCTCGGACAGCGCGCCACGCTGGCGGCACTGACGCTCGCGAACACGCCCGCGAACCTCGACCGCTGGATCAGGGATCCGCAGGCGGTGAAGCCGGGTAGCAGGATGCCCGACGTCCGGCTGAGTGACGCCCAGTGGGCTGCGATCGACTCCTACCTCAGGAGCCTCCGTTGACGACGACCGCGGAGCGGAGCCTCACGACGCTCGAGCACGTATGGGAAGCGCGCCCGGGTGTGCTCGGCTGGCTGACGACCGTCGACCACAAGCGAATCGGCCTTCTCTATTTCTGGACGACGCTCGTCTTCTTCGCGCTCGGCGGCACCGAGGCGCTGCTCATGCGCACGCAGCTCGCGACCGCGAACGAGCACGTGATCAGCCCGGGCGGATTCAACGAGCTCCTGACCATGCACGGGGTGACAATGATCTTCTTCTTCATCATCCCGATCACGACCGGCGCGTTCGGGAACTACCTGATCCCGCTCATGATCGGCGCCCGCGACATGGCGTTCCCGCGGCTGAACGCGTTGAGCTTCTGGCTGTTCCTCGGCTCGGGGCTGTTCATGTACTCGAGCTTCCTGGTGCACCAGGCGCCGAACGCCGGCTGGTTCGACTACGTGCCGCTTGCGCTCCGGCGCTACAACGGCGGGCTCAACGTCGACTTCTACGCGCTCGGGCTGATCTTGAACGGCGTCTCATCGACGATCGGCGCGATCAACATCGTCACGACCATCTTCAAGCTGCGCGCGCCCGGGATGTCGTGGAACCGGATGCCGCTCTTCTGCTTCGCGCTCCTCGCAGCCGCGTTGTCGCTGATCTTCGCCCTGCCGGCGCTGACGATGGACTGCGTCTTCCTCGAGCTGCAGCGCAAGGCGGGCTTCGACTTCTTCAGTCCACCGGGAGGCGACCCGCTCCTGTGGCAGCACCTCTTCTGGATCTTCGGCCACCCCGAGGTCTACATCATCGTGCTGCCCGCGTTTGGGATCGCCACCTCGATCATCCCGACGTTCGCACGGCGCCGCATGCTCGCGTTCCCGCTCGTGGCGATGGCCGAGCTTCTCGTCGCGTTCATCGGCTTCGGCGTGTGGGCGCACCACATGTTCGCGACGGGTATCTCGACGACGACGCTCGCGTTCTTCGCGGCCGCCTCGATGGCGGTCGTCATCCCCTCGACGATCCAGGTGTTCGCGTGGCTCTTCACCGTCAACCTCGGGACGCCGCTGTTCCGAACGCCGCTGCTCTTCATCGGCGGCTTCATCGTGTTCTTCGTGCTCGGCGGGCTGACCGGGATCATGTTCGCCGCGATCCCGTTCGACCAAGCCGTGACGGACACGTACTTCGTCGTCGCGCACTTCCACTTCATCATCTTCGGCGCAGCCGTCTTCCCGCTCTTCGGCGGCATCTACTACTGGTTCCCGAAGGTCACCGGGCGCCTGTACGACGAACGGCTCGGGAAGGTGAGCTTCTTCGTTGTGTTCGCCGGGACGCTGCTCACGTTCTTCCCGATGCACGTCGTCGGCCTGCTCGGCATGACGCGCCGCGTCTACACCTACGACGCGGGCCTCGGCTGGGACGCGTACAACCTGCTCGAGACGATCGGCGGGTTCGTGCTTGCCGCCGGCATCCTGCTGATCCTCGCCAACCTGATCGTGAGCTGGCGGCGCAACGTCCCGGCCGGCGCCGACCCGTTCAACGGGGGCACGCTCGAGTGGACGATCCCGTCACCGCCACCGCACTACAACTTCGCCGTCATCCCGACGGTGACGAGTGCGTATCCGAATTGGGACGCGGCCGACCGCGCGCACGACATCGAGAAGCTCCACCACGGCGAGTCCGTGCTGGCCGACGGCCACCAGACGCCGACCTCCACCGTCAACGATGCGATCGCCGACCCGGTCGCGGAGATGCCTCCCGAATCGCCGTGGCCGATCGTCGTCGGCGTGGCCGTCACCGCGGCGTTCTTCATGCTCCTGACGACGCACGTGCTCGTCGCGGCCGCGTTCGTCGGCGTCACGCTGCTTGCGCTCCTCGCCTGGCATGGAGAGGACAGGCCGCCGGTGTTCCCGGCCGAGTCGCTCGCGCGTCCGAACGGCTGGTGGGGCATGGCGCTCTTCGTCGCCGCAGAGGCGACGCTCTTCGGGACATTGATCGGGTCGTACGTCTATCTCCGGTTCCGCAACGTGGCGTGGCCGCCGCCCGGGATCGCCGAGCCGCACGTGCTCGTTCCCGTCCTCCTCACGGCGGCGCTCGTCGCCGCGAGCGTCCCGATGCAGCTCGCCTGGCGCGCGGCGCGCTCGGGCCGAGCGGCGGCAGCGTGGCGGTTCCTCGCAGCTGCGTTCGCCCTCCAGCTCGGCTACTTCGTCTGGCATGTGCACGACTGGGTGGATGCGATCCACGACGCGCCGCCCTCCCACTCGACGTACTCGTCGATCGTCACGACGATGCTCGGCTTCGGGCACGCACACGTGCTCCTCGGCCTGCTGGTCGACGCGTGGCTGCTCGTCCAGATCGCGCGCCGGCTCACGCCGTACCGCCTCGTCGGCCTGCAGTCGGCGGCGTTCTACTGGTGGGCGGTCAGCGCGATCTCCGTCGCGGTGCTGCTCACGCAGGAGTCGGCGCACCTATGAGCAGGACACGTCTCGAGATCTTGCAGTGGTACGCGCTGCTCGGCGGCGCACTCGCCTGGACCGCCGAGCACGTGCTCGGGTACTTCGTCAGCGACGGCGGGTGCAGCGACCGGGTGGGGCACGCCGCGCTCTGGGGCTCCATGCTCACCGGCTTCGGCGTCGCCGCCGTGGCGGCAGCTCAAGTTGCCGCGATCACCGTCTACCGCGCGACGCGCAGCGTGGGGCACGACGCTCCCGGCCCTGAAGGGCGACTGCGCTTCTTCGCCGTCGCGGCACTCGTCGGCAACGTCCTGTTCCTGATGCTCGTCTCGCTCGACGGGCTGGGGAGCCTCGTTCACCTCCCCTGCGCGCAGGCGGCCAGCACGCCCCGCCGCGGTGCGGCCCTGTATGCGGCCAACTGCGCGAGCTGCCACGGGCTGAACGGCCGGGGAGTGCCGACGCCGACGCCGGGCGCGAACGGCGTCACGGGCCAAGGGCCGCCGCTTCGGAACGTCGGGGCACGGGCGGCGGACTTCTATCTCCGCACCGGGTACATGCCGCTCGC
Source organism: Burkholderiales bacterium (assembly GCA_025935595.1). GTDB lineage: Bacteria > Actinomycetota > Thermoleophilia > Gaiellales > Gaiellaceae > PALSA-600. The sequence continues at coordinate 976 of JAICUZ010000229.1, read as the reverse complement.
GAACGCGCACGACCAGCCGACTCGCAGGCATGTCGTGTTCACCGAGCCGGAGATTCGCTCGCTCATCGGTTACGTCGCCTCGCTCGGGCCCGGGCCGGCGATCCCGACCCCGCGTCCCGGGAGGGTGGCTGCCGGGCAGCGGCTGTTCACCGACCACTGCGCGGGCTGCCACCAGGCGGTCGCGCAGGGCGGCTACGTCACGGGGGCACGCGTGCCGCCGCTGACCGACGCAACCGACCGCCAGATCGCAGAGGCGGTGCGGATCGGCCCCTACCTGATGCCGCGCTTCTCGACGAAGGCGATCACACGAGGAGAGCTGAACGACATCGTCGCGTACGTCGACTACACCAAGCATCCGGACGACCGCGGCGGCTGGGCGATCGGCCACCTCGGCCCTTGGCCCGAGGGCGCAGTCACGTGGCTACTGGCCGCAGCTGCGCTCGTCGCGATCTGCACGCTGCTCGGTCGGAGGCTGCGCGCATGACGAAGCTGAAGGACTGGCTGATCGCGGCGGGCGTGCTCGCACTCGGGCGCGGCACTCCACCCCCACGTGACCAGAAGGCGAGGATCGTGGCGCCCGGCGACCCGGACCGCCGCGCCGAGAACGTCGTGCTGGCGCTGTTCTTCCTCGCGACTCTCGCGGGCGCCGCGTTCATCGTCGTGTACGCGCTCGACCGGCTCTCGCACCAGACGCAATGGCTCGGGCTCGCGATCGGCGCCGCGTTCGCGTTGCTCGCCCTCGCGAGCACGGTGATCGCCCACCGGCTCGTCGTGACGGAGGAGGTCGTCGAGCCGTATCCGGAGGACTCGCCCGACACGCAGGAGGAGATCGAGCAGATCGTCGAGGAGAGCGGGTCGCGGTTCACGCGCAAGCGGCTCGTGACCGTCGCAGGTGCCGGCGCCCTCGGCACGCTCGGGGCGGCGCTCCTCGCACCGGCCGCATCGCTCGGGCCGGTGCTCCACACCGGTGAGCTCT
>JAICUZ010000061.1 GCA_025935595.1 Burkholderiales bacterium | reverse complement strand
GGCTTCCGGTCGCGCCGCCGACAAGTCCGGTTGCGACGACGGGCACGCCGAGCGCCTTCAACGCGCGCGCGACGTTGATGCCCTTGCCGCCGGCGAGCGTGACACCGGCGCTCGCCCGGTGCCGCTGCCCCCGCTGGAAGTTGGGGACGGTCAGCGTCCGGTCGATCGCCGCGTTGAGTGTGACGGTGACGATCATCGGTTCAGAAGAGGTGGCCCAGGTGGTGGAGCGTCCTGCCGGCGTACCAGGCTAGCCGCCGCGGCAAACTCGGCTTGTTAACCGTGCGGGAAGCGACCAGGTCACGGGTCCCGACGACCCGGCCCCCAGCCCGGATCTCGACGCGGCCGAGCACCGTTCCCGCCTTCACCGGCAGGGAGACGGCCGCCGGCGCCGTGACGGTCTGCCTCAGCGCTCGGCCGAGGCGAGCGACGGCGAGGAGCGGCTTCGCGGCCACGAGCTGCAACGGCGTACGGCCGTAGGGCACTTGCACCTCGGCGTACGAGCGTCCGGTATGGACGGCGGGGACGACGCGGAACTGCCCCAGCCCCCAGACGAGGAGCGACTCGAGGTCGACGTTCCGCTCGCTGCGCGTCGGCGAGCCGAGCAGCGTGGCGTACACCGTGACGCCGCGGCCGCGCACCGCGGCGACCTGGCACCAACCGGCCGCGTTCGTGTGACCCGTCTTGACGCCGATCGTCGGCGGATAGAGCGACAGGAGGTCGTCCCAGGTATGGAGCGTCCGCCCGCCGGCGATCGTCTCGGTCTCCTCACCGACGGTCTCGCGGATGAACCGCGTGTGCATGAGGATGCGCGCAAGCCTCGTGACGTCGGCTGCGCTCGAGTACTCGCCGGGCGCGTCCAGCCCGTCGGGGCGGACGAAGTGCGTATCGCCGAGACCAAGCGCAGCCGCCTGCTCGTTCATCAGCTTCGCGAAGGACGGGTAGTCCGGCGCGATCGAGAGCGCGAGCGCGTCGGCGGCGTCGTTCGCCGACTGGATCAGCGCACCCTTGATCAGGTCGCGGACCGTGAGCTGCTCGCCGGCGTCGAGCTCGATCGACGACTCGCCGACGGCGGCAGCCCGCGGGTCGACGGTGACGACGTCCGTGAGCTTGTGGTGCTGGAGCGTGACGAGCACCGTCATCAGTTTCGTGATCGACGCGATCGGCAGACGGTCGTGCGCGTGTGACGAGGCGAGGATCTCGCCGGTACGTGCGTCTTCGACGACGTACGCGCGCGCGTTGACCGGCGGCGTGCCTGCGCGCGCGGGCGCCGCGGCGACGAGCGCGATCGCGGCGACGAGGAGCAGCCGTCTCACTTGATCCGAACCTTCTCGCCGATGAAGAGGGAGGTAGACGTCACTTTCGGGTTTAGCCTCTGGATTCTCGCGACGGACACGCCGGTCTTGGTGGAGATGACGCCGAACGTGTCACCGGCTCTGACCGTCCAGTATTCCCGCTTGTTCGCCGTCGTCGACACCTGCGGAGACGGCGGGATGGCTCTCGTCGCCGTCGTCGCGCTCGGCGTGGGCGAGCCGTGCTCGAGACCCGAGCGCACGAGCACGACTGCGATCGTGACTGCCAGCAGGAACGCCGCGGGCGCGGCGTACCGCCGCCAGTCCTGTTGCGGCGGCACTACCAGCCTGACGCGGCCCAGATCTCCTTCTTCAACCGCGCCGCCTCCGCACCGGCTGCCTCTCGGTAATCGCCCCCGGTCTCCCGGAAGGCGTAGTCGATCGATCGCGAGGCGGCGACGAGGGCGCTGGCCGGGCCACTCTGGAACGCGCGGACGAGATCGGAGACGGCTCCGCCCTGCGCGCCGATTCCGGGCAGCAGGAGGATCGCCTGCGGCATCAGCCGGCGCGCATCGGCGACCGCACGGGGATGCGTCGCACCGACCACGGCTCCGACCGACGAGAGCCCGACCTCCCCGACGACCTCTTCGCCCCACTCGGCGACAAGCGACGCGACGTGGTGCCAGAGCGGCCTCCCGTCGGTGAGCTGGAGGTCTTGTACGTCGCCGCCGGCGTTCGACGTCTTGACGAGCACGAAGATCCCGGTGCCGCTCCGTCGCGCTGCGGCGATGAACGGCTCGACCGACTCGCGGCCGAGGTACGCGTTGACGGTGAGCGCGTCCGCACGCGGCTCGTCCCCTTCGAGATAGGCGTCGGCGTACGCGCGAGCGGTGGAGCCGATGTCGCCGCGTTTTCCGTCGGCGATCACGAGCAGTCCTGCGCGGCGCGCGTAGACGCAGACCTCGTCGAACGCGGCGATCCCCGCCGGCCCGAGGGCTTCGAAGAACGCGAGCTGCGGCTTCACCGCAACCGCATGCGGCGCAACTGCGTCGACGAGGCCGCAGCAGAAACGTGCGACGTCCCCGCGAAGCTCGACGGGCAGCAGGTCGAGACGCGGGTCCAGGCCGACGACGAGCTGTGACTGCTTGCGCTCGACCTCGGCGGCGAGGCGGTCGGCGAAGGTCTGCACGGCCACGGCCATCGCTCGGAAAGGTAACGAGAAGCACGGAGGGCGGCTGACGCCGCCCTCCGGAGAACCTTTCGGACGAGCGACTAGCTCTTCAGGGCAGCCTTGAGCTGGGAGCCGGCCGAGAACTTCGGCACGGTCGTCGCCGCGATCTGGACGCGCTCGCCGGTGCGCGGGTTGACGCCCTGGCGCGCCGCGCGGGCGGACGGGGAGAACTTCCCGAAGCCGGTGAAGTTGACGGAGTCGCCGCTCTTCAGCGTCTCGGTGACGGTCTCCATGAACGCATCCACGGCCTTGCCCGCGTCACGAGCCGAAAGCCCGCTCTTCTGGGCGACCTTCTGGATGAAGTCCTGCTTGGTCAACGAACATCCTCCTGCGTCGGGGACTGAGTGCTAGACCTCGGCGGACCAGGCTAACAGTGTGGTCGGATATCGCTCAACCATGCGGATTTGCGGGGTCTTTTCGGAGCTCCGACGACCGGTAGAGCGGCCGGAGGCGGACGGCCTGGCGTGCGAACGCGTCGATTCCGCCCTCTTCGCGGTCGACGACGCAGATCGCGCTCGAGACCTGAAGACCGGCATCACGGAGCGCTTGAACCGCCTCGAGAGCCGCTCCGCCGGTGGTGACGACGTCCTCGATCAGGCACACACGCTCGCCCTGCTCGAACACGCCTTCGAGCCGTTTCGAGGTGCCGTAGTCCTTTGCTTCCTTGCGGACGATCAGAAACGGCAGGCCGCTCTCGAGTGAGGCTGCGGCGGCGAGTGCGACCGCCCCGAGCTCCGGGCCGGCAAGCCTCGTGGCTTCCGGCTCGTGCTCGCGCACGGCGTCGGCGATCGCACGGCCGAGCGGTGCGAGCAGGTCGGGGCGCGTCTCGAACCGGTACTTGTCGAGGTAGTACTTCGACCGGCGGCCGGAGCGGAGGACGAAGTCTCCCTCGAGGTAGGCGGCGTCGCGGAGCGCGCCGGCGAGCTCGTCCCGCGTCACGACGTCGCGAGCAGGCCCTGCGCGATCGGCAGGAGGCGGTCCGCTTCGGGCGATCCGTCCGTGAAGGAGTGCATGGAGCCGTCGGAGGCGTAGAGATCGACGTGCGCCTGCCTGCGCGCGGCTCGCCGGCGGACGAGCACCGAGCCGGCGAGCGAGCCGGCCGCGAGCAGGAAGCCTGTGACGACCTTACGCCGCGGCATCGTCCACCTTCTTCTTCGCTGTCGCACGCCGCTTCGGCTGGTCGATCGAGCGCAGGCAGGTCTTCAGGTCGTAGAACACGAGCCCGACCGTCGGCTCCGGCGAGGTGGTGGCGGCGATCAGGCGGTCGCCGTCACGAACGACGAACACGCTGCCGGAGACGGTCGCGGCCTCGAGTTGCGAGACACCAGGGCGGAGCTCCTCGGCGGCTGTGAGCAGCTGCTGCGCACCGCTGACGAGCCTCTGAGCCGTTTGTGCGTCGGCGTTCGAGCCGACGAGCGAACCGTCCGGGGCGATCACGACGACGAGCTGGACCTGCGGCGAGATCTCGGTCAGGTCGGCGATTGCCTGGGCTGCGTCCACGACTCCGAGCATACTGCCGAACCGTGGGATCGGTGATCCGGAAGTTCTTCGCCGACCGGGGGACGCACCTGGCGGCGATGATCGCCTACTTCGCGCTTCTCTCGTTCGTCCCGCTGCTCCTGCTCTCGCTCGCCCTGCTCGGGCTCGTCCACCAGGCCGATGAGGGCTCGTTCTTCGTCCGCCAGCTCGAGAAGACGTTCCCGAGCACGTCGCTCGACTCGATCCTGCGCGCGGTGCGCGCGATCCAGTCGAACGCCGCCGCGCTGGGCGCAGTCGGCGCGGCGTTCCTGCTCTGGTCGTCGCTGTCGTTCTTCTCGGTCCTCGAGAGCGCGTTCAACATCGTGTACGGCCGGCCGAACCGCGGCTGGCTCCACGGAAAGGCGCTCGCGACGATGATGATGGGCGGCTCGCTCGTCTCGCTCTTCGTGTCGCTCGTGATCGGCTCGATCGGGCAGGAGATCCTGAAGCGCTATCTCGGCTTCGCCGGCAACGACACAGTCGCGCGTGTGGTCGCGATCGCGATCTCGACTGCGGGGTTGTTCGTGTTCCTCTCCTCGGCGTACTACGTACTCACCAACGCCGACTTGACGTGGCGCGAGGTGTTACCCGGTGCGGTCACGGCAGCGATCATCCTCGAGGCGACGTTCCAGTTCCTGCCGGTCTACGTCGACATCTCGAAGCACAACCCGGTCCTGCAGACGCTGTCGGGCCCGGCGATCCTGCTTGTGTGGCTGTACGTGATGGCGAACGTGATCGTCCTCGGGGCTGAGGTCAACTGGTGGCGTGCAGGGAGAGCGTCGCCGGCCGACGCTCAGACGTAAACCACTCGATCCGGCTTCTCGCGGACGGCCGCGTCACGAAGATCTACCGCCGGTAAGCGCGTCTCGGAGGGCCCGCGCCGCGAGTGCCCGGTGCGAGTGCCCGGCCTTCCACGCCTCGCCGAGCTCTGCGACCGTGCGCGTCTCACCGATCGGGACGAACACCGGGTCGAACCCGAAGCCTTCCGCGCCCGCAGCCGCGAGCGCGATCCCACCGCGCAACACCCCGGTGCCGTCGATCTCCTCTCCGGCTGGCGACAGCGCGACGAGCTCGCACACGTACTGCGCGCGACGATCGTCGACGCCGTCGAGCGCGCCGAGCAGCTTCTCGACATGCCGGCCCTCGGCCCAGCGCGCCGTCAGCACGCCGGGGCCGCCGTCGAGCGCGGCCACCTCGATTCCCGAGTCGTCGGCCAGCATCCACCGGTCGGCCGGCCCGACGGCACGCCCGAAGCGCGCCTTGATGCGCGCGTTCTCGAGGTACGTGTCGCCGTCCTCAGGCGGGAACTCGGCTCCTTCGAGCAGTTCCAGATCCCAGTCGCCGAACAACTCTCGGAACTCCGCCAGCTTGTGCGGGTTCTCCGAGCAGACGGTCGCGCTCAGCGGCGCCACTTCACGCCGATGACGAAATCGAGATCCGAAAGACGTGCGACGAGCTCCTCGTCGACGGCCGGCGACTCGAGCTGCACGATCTTGCGGTCGAGCTCGTCGGTGACCTCGATGTGTCGCACCTGCGTCACATGCGTGAGGAGCTCTGCGAGCGAGTGACCTTCGCGGAGCTCGACCACGATCCGGTCCTCTTCCGGCTTGACGCGGTCGATCATTCGGTAGGCGACGTAGCGAAGGGGCCAGAGAGCGACGAGCGCGACGACGGTCGTGATGATCGCGACGCTGTAGAAGCCGGCGCCTGCGGCCATGCCGATTGCCGCGACGACCCAGAGTGTCGCCGCGGTCGTGAGCCCGCGAATCGAAAGTCCCTGGCGGATGATGGCGCCGGCGCCCAGGAAGCCGATGCCGCTCACGATCTGGGCGGCGATTCTCGACGGATCGAGCCGAACGACGACCTGCGGATCATGCGTGAGGACGTCGTGGAACCCGAACGCCGAGACGATCGTGAACAACGCCGATCCGAGCGAGACGAGGAGGTGCGTGCGCAAGCCCGCCTCGCGCTCCCTGAACTCACGCTCGAGGCCGATGATCGAGCCGAGCGCCGCTGCGAGCGCGAGCCGGCCGAGCGCGTCGTACCACGAGAGCGTCGCGAGGCTAGTCGCGAGGAGCATCGATCGCCTCCTGCTGCAGCGCCGCGAGCTCGTCGATCCCGCCGGCGGCGAGGTCGAGCAGCTCGTCCAACCGCTCGCGCGAGAACGGCACCTTCTCCGCGGTCGACTGCACCTCGACGAAGCGCCCGTCGCCGGTCATGACGACGTTGACGTCGACCTCGGCGTTCGAATCCTCGGAGTAGTCGAGATCGAGCAGCGCAACGTCCTCGACGACGCCCACGGACACCGCGGCGACCGAGCCGGTCAGCGCCTTCGAAAGACCGAACCGGTCGAGCGCGCGCGACGCCGCGACGTACGCGCCGGTGATCGCGGCGCAGCGGGTGCCGCCGTCTGCCTGGAGCACGTCGCAGTCCAGGTACACGGTCCGCTCGCCGAGCGCCTGGAAGTCGACGACCCCGCGCAGCGCGCGACCGATCAACCGCTGGATCTCGACGGTGCGTCCGCCCTGCTTGCCGCGCGCGGCCTCGCGGTCTGTTCGCTCGCCTGTCGACGCGGGCAGCAGCGAGTACTCCGCCGTCATCCAGCCGCGACCCGAGCGGTACAGCCAGCGCGGCACGCCTTCCTGGATCGACGCCGTGCAGAGGACACGCGTCTTCCCCTGCGACCACAGGACGACCCCGTGCGGCTGCTCGAGGAACGCCGGATCGGCCGTGACCGGCCTCAGCTGATCGGGCCGCCGGCCGTCGTTGCGTGTCATGCAGCCTCCTCGAGCTCGGCGACGCCGACGTGCTCGACGTCGCCGAGCGGCAGCTGCAGGAAGCGCTCGCCGAGCGTTCGGAAGAGCTCGGGATCGCCCGTTGTGAGGAAGCGGTACTCGCCCTCGCGCTTGCCGTCGTTCTCGAAGCCCTTCCGCGCCAGCGTTTCCGCCACTTCGCGTGCGGTCTCGTCGGCGGAGAAGACGAGCGTGACGTCGCGGCCGAACGCGCGCTGGAAGACGGGGCGCAGCAGCGGGTAGTGCGTGCACCCGAGGATCACGGTGTCGCAGCCCGCGTCCTTGAGCGGCGCCGCGTACTCGCGCACGGCTGCCATGACGTCGTCGCTGAAGGTGTCGCCCGCCTCGATCAACGGGACGAGTTTCGGGCATGCGACGGACGTCAGCCGCGCGCCGGCGTCGAGCGTCCGCACGAGCGACTCGTACCGCCCGCTCGCGACGGTCAGCTCGGTGGCGAGCAGCCCGATCCGCCGGTTGCGGGTCGCCTGCACCGCAGCGTGCGCCTCGGGGACGATCACCGAGACGACGGGAACCTCGAGCTCGCCCTGGAGGTCCGGGAGCGCGACCGACGTCGCCGTGTTGCAGGCGACGACGACCATCTTCACGCCGAGCCCTTGCAGATACAGCCCGATCTCGTGGGCGAACCGGCGCACCTCGTCGCGGGTCCGCGGGCCGTACGGCAGACGGGCGTGATCGCCAAGATAGACGAAGTCCTCGTGCGGCATGGTGACGAGACACTCGTGGAGAACCGTCAGCCCGCCGACGCCGGAGTCGAAGACGCCTACTGGGCGGGAGTCAGGCATTCCGCGGATTCTAGGATGCAGTGTGGCTGCGGCTGTGCGGATCGGGACGTGCTCATGGGCCGACGACGCCCTGTCGAAGCACTGGTACCCGCCCCGGACGCCCCCGCGCGACCGTCTCGCCTACTACGCGGGGCGGTTCTCGACGGTCGAGGTCGACTCGACCTACTACCGCGTGCCGGACGAGAAGATGGTGCGCGGCTGGGCCGAGCGGACGCCGGACGGATTCGTCATGCACGTCAAGGCGTTCGGGCTGATGACCCGTCATCCGGTGAAGCTCGAGCAGGTTCCGCCCGAGTTGCGCGACGGCCTACCGGTCGACCACCGCGGCCGCGTCGACCGCCCGCCCCGCGAGCACCGGGCCGGTGTCTTCCGCATGTTCCTCGACGCACTCGAGCCCCTTCGGGCGAGCGGCAAGCTCGGCGGCATCCTCTTCCAGATGCCGCCCTACGTCGTCTGGAAGCCGTCGTCGCTCGACTACCTCGAATGGGCGCGGGACCAGGTCGGCGACGACGGGTTCCTGTTCGAGCCCCGACATCGTTCCTGGTTCGCCGAGGACATTCGCGCCGAGCTGCTGAAGTGGCTCGAGGAGCGGAAGATGACGTGGGTCGTCGTCGACGCGCCGAAGACCGACGCCGCGAACGTGCCCGACACCCTCGTTGCGACGACGACGCCAACCGCGTATGTCCGGTTTCACGGTCGCAACGCCGGCACGTGGAACGTGCGGGGCGGCTCGGCGGCCCAGCGCTTCGACCACATGTACGGCGAGGACGAGTTGCGCGAATGGGTGTCGCCGTTGCGTCAGCTGTCGGAGCAGGCGGCCGAGGCGTATGCGTTCTTCAACAACAACAATCAGACGCACGGCGTCGCACAGGCGCCGGCCGGCGCGTTGCTGCTGCGCAAGCTGCTCCAGAGCGAGAACGTCCCGACGGGATGAAGGTCCTCGCGGTCATCCATTCGGACGAGGCCGGTCCGGAGCTCTTCACCGAGGTGCTCGCGGAGGACGGCCACGAGCTCGTCGTCTGGGACATCAGGACGCAGGGCTCGCCGCCGCAGGACGCCGACGCGGTGATGGTGTTCGGCGGGGACCAGAACGTCGGCGAGGAGGTGGAGCACCCGTGGCTGCACGAGGAGTACGACGCGCTGCGCCGCTGGGTCGACGGCGGCACGCCGCTACTCGGTGTGTGTCTCGGCGGGCAGACGCTGGCGCATGCGTTCGGCGCGACCGTCGGGCGCGCGCCCGAGACGCTCGCCGGGTTCTACGAGACGACGTTGACCGACGCCGGGGCCGCCGACCCGGTGGTCGGAGTACTGCCGCGCAGGTTCGAGGCGTTCAACGCGAACGCCTTTACGTTCGAGACGCCGCCCGGCGCGACGCCGCTCGCGGAAGGCCCGGTGCTGCAGGCGTTCCGGATCGGCGACAACGCATGGGCGCTCCAGTTCCATCCCGAGATTCGCCGCGAGCACGTGCTGACGTGGTTCGAGGACGACACGACGCCACGTACACCGGAGGAGATCTCGGCGCAGCTCGACGAGAAGCTCGAGCGGTGGCAGGAGCTCGGGCGGCGGCTCTGCCGCGCGTTCCTCGCGCAGGCGGAGCTATAGCGCGCGGACGATCTCGACTTCGGCTGCCACCGAAGGCCGCCGCTCGAGGACTGCCAGCCAGTCCGCAATGCGCCGAGGGAGCGTGACGCCGAGCATGTCGCGGGCGCGGAGCACCCACGGCACGTAGGCGATGTCGGCGAAGAGGCTCTGCCCCACCTCGAGCGCCTCCAGCTTGGCTTCGAGATCATTCGGGTCGCCTCGGCGGTAGGCGTAGTAGTCGTCGCCGAGGTTGGAGTCGAAGCGGTGCACCTGGAGGCGCGCCCGAGCACGCGCGGCGGGATCGGCGGGAAGCAGCGCAGGCTCCGGATGGATTTCCTCGAGCAGCTCCATGATCACCTCGGACTCCGGTAGCCCGTCCAAGACCGGGACGCGGCCGTACGGCGGGTTCAGCTCCAGCAGCCACTCGGGGCGATCGGCGAGGTCGACCTGGGTGACCTCGTGCTCGATGCCCTTCTCCGCGAGCGCGATCCGCACGCGCGCGCAGTACGGGCAGCGTGCAGCATCGACGAGGTTCACGCCTCCAGTCCCATCAACGCGGCGATCTGCTCGTAGAGGTCGGCCGGCAGGGCGGACGGCGACGCCGCGGTGCGAATCACTCGGCGAACCTGGTCACGGTCGGCGCCGGTGAGCCGGGCGATGAGCGTCGGGTTCGCCTCGAGCGCCAGTTCGTCGCCCTTCGAGAGCTCGCCGTAGTAGCTCGGCACCGAGAGGTACTCGTCGACCATCCGTCCACGCTCGTACAGACGAAACCGCACCACTTCCCTTTCCTGCGCCAGTGCAACGGTGACCGCGCCGAGGCGCTCGGAAAGCTCCTTCGCAAAGCGGCCGTGCGCATCTCGGTCGCGATCCAGGATCGAGTCGCTGACGCGGATCCAGCTGTCGGACGAGGTGATCTGCGCCGCTTCGAGCCGCGGCACGAACTGGGCGACAGCACGCTGCACCGAGACCTCGTCGTCGGTCTGCACGTGCGTCGTTGCGCGCTCTTCGCCCGCCGGCCGAGCCTCCAGCCGAGGCGTCAGCTTGTCGATCGGCGCCGCCATCAGATACTGGGTCTCTTCGAAGCCGAGCCTGCGCCACACGTTGACCGCGCGCTCGTTCGAACGCAAGACATCGAGGCTCACGAACCTCGCACCCTTGCCGTGCGCGTGCGTCACGCACTCGCGCAGCAATGCCTTGGCCACTCCCTGTCGACGCCCTCGCTCCCTCACGTGGACGAGCTGCACGTGCGCGCGCCCGCGAATCGGCTCCTCGACGCGCGCGACCCCGAGCGGTCCTGCATCGTCCTCGGCGAGAAAGACCCCGCCGGTGCGAATGTCCTCGAGCGTGTCGGGCCATTCATCGGCCCATGTCTCCGGCTCTTCGACCTCCCACGGCACCTCCAGCTCGAACTCCTCCCACAGCTCGCGCAGGATCGCCTCGTCGGCTTCGGTCGCGCGCCGAATCCTCACTGGACGAGCGAGCCCAGGAGGAGGTACTGCGCCGACAGGTTCTCGAACGGGTGAAGCTGCGCGGCGAGCTCGTGCACCTCGACACCGTAGAGATTGAGCGCGGCCTTGCGAAGCACCAGGTCGCCGGCCGGCCACGCGTGCGGACGGGCGAGGTG
>JAICUZ010000289.1 GCA_025935595.1 Burkholderiales bacterium | reverse complement strand
TGCTCAAGTACCTGCTCGGGTCGGCGGGGCTCGCGTTCCTGTGGACGCGCCCGGGGCTGGCCGAGGAGCTGACGCCGACTGAGACGGGCTGGTTCGCCGACCGCGACCTCTTCGAGATGGCGCACACGAGGTACGCGCCGGCGCCGAACGCGCGCCGCTGGCAGTCGGGGACGCCGCCGGTGCCGGCGATCTACGCGGGGATCGCGGGGATCGAGTTGATGCGCGAGATCGGGATCGCGGAGACGCGGGAGCACGTGAACGCGCTGAACGAGCGGCTGATCGCGGGCGTCGACGACCTCGGCGGCACGGTGGTGACACCGCGCGAGGCCGAGCGCCGCGGTGCGCTTGTGTGCATCCGCTCGACCGACGCGCCGGCGCTCGTATCCGCGCTCGGCGCGGACGGCATCGTCACGTCGGAGCGCGACTCGAACCTGCGCGTCTCGGCGCACGCGTACAACACCGAAGAAGACATCGACGCGGTGCTGGCGGGGCTCGCGAGGCATCGGCACCTGCTTGCGTAACGCGGCTCTGGGGAGGATCTGTCACGGTCCCGTGACGGTGCCTGGCACCGGGCATGTCCGTTTCGCGGCCTGCGTTCATCCCGTCTCGCGGCGATTGTGGAACGAACGTTCGCGCCCCGTCACGGTGCCTGGCACCAGACGTGTCCCGACCCGGCCAGGCCGCTCGGGGCGCGGTTCAGACTTGCGCGCGACGGATCAGACATTTTATAAAACTCCCTGAGATGCTTCTCCGCGAGGTCGCATACGCCCGGCCGGCTTCCCTTGCGGAGGCGCTCGAGATCCTCGCGGCGGACGACGGCGCCCGGGCTCTTGCGGGCGGTCAGACGCTGATCAACGTCATGAAGGCCCGCGCCGGCTCGCCCGACACGCTCGTCGACTTGAGCGGAATCGACGACCTGAAGGGGATCGAGCTCGGTTCGGACGGGACGCTCGAGATCGGCGCGATGGCCACGTACACGGAGATCATGGCGTCGAGCGAGGCGCGCGCCCGGCCGATTCTCGGTGAGGTCTGCGCGCAGATCGCCGACGTCCAGGTGCGGAACCGCGGCACGATCGGCGGCAACGTCTGCACGAACGACCCGACGAACCACCTGCCGCCGCTCCTCGCGGCCCTGGGCGCGCGGTTCACGATCGCGGGCGGGGACGGCGAGCGCACCGTGTCGTCGGACGACTTCTTCCTCGGCGTCTATCTGACCGCCGTCGGCGCCGGGGAGCTGCTGACGAAGGTGACGATCCCCGCGGGACGCAACGACGGCTTCGCCGCCGTCACGCTCGGCGTGGAAGGCACGTGCATCGCCAGCGCAGCGGCTTCGCTCAACGGCAGCGTGCGCATCGCGCTCGGCTGCGTCGATGCGGTGCCGGTCGTCCTCACGCCCGCGTCCGACGACGCCGACGCCGTCAAGCAGGCAGTCCGCGACGCCGACCTGGAACCGCCGTCCGACGTCCACGCATCGAGCGATTACCGCCGCCACCTGGCCGAGGTGCTCGCCGTCCGCGCAGTCGACCAAGCCCGAGGAGCCGCATGAACGCAACGACCGAGCGGTCGATCACCGTCACGATCAACGGCACGACGTACGAGCGCGAGGTGGAAGCGCGGAAGCTGCTTATCCACTTCGTCCGCGACGACCTCGATCTCACCGGCAGCCACATCGGCTGCGACACCGGCAACTGCGGCGCCTGCTCGCTGATCGTCGACGGCACGCTCGTGAAGAGCTGCATGATGCTCGCCGTCCAGGCCGACGGCGCGACGATCGAGTCGGTCGAAGGGCTCGCCGACGGCGACGAGCTGTCGAAGCTCCAGGAGGCGTTCCGCGCCCACCACGCACTGCAGTGCGGCTACTGCACACCCGGCATGCTGATGAGCGCGACCGCGCTGCTGCGCGCCAACCCGCATCCGTCGGACGACGAGATCAAGAAGGCGCTGCAGGGCAACATCTGCCGCTGCACCGGCTACTGGAACATCTTCGAAGCGGTGAAGGCGGCGGCGGAATGACCACTGTCGCACCGGAAAAGACCGAGCAGGCACAGGAGACCTGGGCGGGGCAGAGCATCCCGCGCAAGGAGGACCGTCGCCTCGTCCAGGGCCAGGGCGTCTTCGTCGACGACGTCAAGCGCCACGGCATGGGCTACCTGCACTTCGTCCGTTCGCCGTACGCGCACGCGCACATCACGTCGATCGACGTGTCTGCGGCCGAGCAGCATCCGGGCGTCTACGGGACGCTGACCGGTGAAGAGGTCGCCGCGCTCACCGACCCGTTCTTCCAGATTGCGTCGGTACCCGGCGCGAACGTCAAGGATTACGCCCTCGCGGTCGGCAAGGTGCGCTACGTCGGCGAGCCGATCGTCGCCGTCGTCGCCGAGACGCGCGAGGCCGCGCGCGACGCCTCCGAGCTCGTCGAGGTCGAGTACGAGCCGCTCGACGCGATCACCGACGCGCGCCACGCGCAGGACGCCGGCGTGCCGACGATCCACGAGGACGCCGGCGGCAACCTGATGTGGAGCGGGGTCTACGAGTGGGGCGACCTCGACGCCGCGTTCGCGGAGGCGGACCAGGTCGTGAAGATCGACGAGCTGCACTTCCACCGCTTCAACTCGACGCCGCTCGAATGCGACGGCGCGCTCGTCGAGTTCAACCGCGGCATGGGGCAGTGGACGATCACGACGAACAACCAGTTCCCTGGGTTCGCGGCCATCATGATGGGGCCTGCGATGCGGTGCGGGCTCGACAAGCTCCGCTTCGTCACGCAGGACATCGGCGGCGGCTTCGGCAACAAGATCACGTCGCACCCGCAGCTCGTCGCGTGCTGCCTGCTCGCGCGCAAGCTGAACCGGCCGATCCAGTGGACCGAGTGGCGCACCGACTTCCACATGTCGATGTCGCACGGCAACGAGCGCTGGTTCCAGGAGACCGAGGTCGCGGTCCGCAGCGACGGCACGCTGCTCGGCTTCCGGACGAAGGCGCTCGACGACGCCGGCGCGTACCTGCGCTACGAGCCTCTCGGCGGCGTCATCTGGGCGCAGGTCACGCCCGGTATGTACAAGTGGAAGAACATCCGCGTCGACTTCACGCAGGTGGCGACGAACAAGGCGCCGGTGTCGCCGAACCGCGGCTACTCGCGGATGCAGCACCTCTGGTTCACTGAGCGGATCATCGACATCGTCGCGCACGAGCTCGATCTCGATCCCGTCGAGATCAGAAAGCGCAACTACGTGCGCGTCGAGGACATGCCGTACACGACGCCGAACGGCTGCGTCTACGACTCGGGCGACTACGCCCGCTGCCTCGACATCGCGCTCGACCTGATCGGCTACGACGAGGTGCGCGCCCGCCAGGCGGCCGCGGCCGAGAACGGCAAGCTGATCGGCATCGGCATC
>JAICUZ010000240.1 GCA_025935595.1 Burkholderiales bacterium | reverse complement strand
GTCGGAGCCGACCGCGAGCGTTCCTTTGCGCGGATAGAGCCCGAACAGCTTCGCGGGGTTCGTGCAGAGCAGCTCGACCATCCGGTTCAGCGAGATCCGACCCTCGCGAACGCCGAAGTGGTGGATCATCTGCAGACGGTTCTCGAGGCCGGGCCCGCCGTTCGGGATCTGGCGGAAGTCGTCCGTGCCGGCGTCCTTCTGCCCCTTGAAGAGGTAGGCACAGTGGTCCGTCGAGATCGCCTGCAGCACATTTGTCCGTACCGCGTTCCAGAGGATCTCCTGGTTCTCCTTCGCGCGCGGCGGTGGGGTGTACACGTACTTCGCGCCCTCGAAGTCCGGCTTCTCGAGGAAGGACTGGTCGATGAAGAAGTACTGGGTGCACGTCTCGCCCCAGATGTCCCAGCCCTTCTCGCGCGCGACCTGAATCGGCTCGACCGACTCCGCGCACGACACGTGCACGACGTAGAGCTTCGCTCCCGCGACGCGGGCGAGCTGGATGGCGCGATTCGTCGCCTCGCCCTCCGTCTCCGGTGGGCGCGTGAGCGCGTGGTAGATCGGTGAGGTGTTCCCGGCGGCGATCGCTTCGCGCATCAGCACCTCGATCGCGTCGCCGTTCTCGGCGTGCACCATCACGAGCGCGCCGCTCTCCGCCGCGACCTGCATCGCGCGGAAGAGCGTCTCGTCGTCGACCATCAGCGAGTCCTTGTAGGCCATGAAGAGCTTGTACGAGGTGACGCCGTGCTCGTCGGGGAGCGTCGCGAGCTCGTCGAGCCGCTCCTGCCCGGCGAGGTCGGTGATCGCGATGTGGAAGCCGTTGTCGATGATCGACTTGCCGTTTCGCTTGCCGTGCCAGATCTCGAGCGCCTCGCCGAACGTCTGTCCTTTGCCTTGGATACAGAAGTCGACGTGCGTCGTCGTGCCGCCGAATGCCGCTGCGGTCTGGCCGGACTCGAAGTCGTCGATCGTCGTCTCGCCGCGCCACGGCATCGCGAGGTGCGTGTGCGGGTCGACCGCGCCCGGCAGCACGTACTTGCCGCTCGCGTCGATCGTGCGGTCTGCGCTCACGTCGAGTGACTCGCCGATCGTCGTGATCCGCTCGTTCTCGATGTAGATGTCGGCGACGTAGTCGTCGGCTGCGGTGATGACCCGCCCGCCCTTGATCAGCACGGACATGAGCGCTCCTTTCGCGAACGGAACCCCGGGGCCCTGGAGATCCAGGCCCCGGGGTTCAGGCTACTACTTGCCGCCTGCCGTCACCTTCACGGTGATGGGCTTGTAGTTCTTGCCCTTCGTGTCGGTGCCGCTGAGCTGGGAAAGAGCCTTCTTCGCCCAGGTGTAGTTCCAGGCACCCGACGGGTTCTTCTTGATCACGCCGTAGGTCTTGGCGATCTTCGCCGTGGCGTTCAGCGCCGACGTCGGCACGGTGCCGATGCCGGCCGCGTTCGGCCACACGAGCTTGTTGATCTCGTTCATCTGCCAGAGCTGATGCCCGTGACCGAGCGCCGTGCCGTTCTTCAGCACGATGTTCGTGCAGTCGGACACGTGGTCGCGGCAATAGATCCAGCCCTGGAACGAGGCCTTCAGGAACGCCGTGATCGTCGCGGAATGCGACGGATCGGAGATGTACTTCTGCGTCGCGAAGATGTTGTCCTCGAGCATCCCGGTCCCGACCGACGGGCTCGCCATCTTGAAGATGTTCAGGTCGGCGAGGGTGTAGAGCTTCCCCGTCTTCGAGTTCTTGGTCTCGAGCACCTGCGCGAGTTCGTTGTACGTCATCGCGGCAGCCGCGTCGATCTTCCGTTGCAGGAAGAGGTTCATGTCGAACGGCTGGTTCACGATCGTGACCGCGCTCTTCGAAGCCGGGTTGATCCCGTTCTTGGTGAGCGCGGCGAAGAGCTCGGGCTGGTTGCCGCAGCACCAGACGCCGACCTTCTTCTTGGCCATCTTCTTGATCGTGTCGATGCCTGAGTCCTTCCACGTCAGCTCGGTCATCCCGGACCGCGCGAAGACCTGCGCGACCGAGACGATCTTGCCGCCCTTCTCCCTCGTCGCGAACAGGTTCGGCAGCCAGTCGAGGCCGAATTCGGCCTGGCCGGCGAGCACGACCTGCTCCGGCGTGATGTCCGGGCCGCCGACCTTGAGCGTGACGTCGAGGCCGGCCTTCTTGTAGTAGCCCTTCTCGACGGCTGCGTAGTAGCCGGCGAACTGCGCCTGCGTCACCCACTTCAGCTGCAGCGTGACGTGAGTGAGCTTCGGTGCCGCCTGTGCCCGGCCCATCCCGAGCGCCGCGGCGATCGCGGCGGCCACGACGGCTGCGAGCGCAAGTGCGAGCAGCGACTTTCTCTTCATGCAGTGCCCCTTTCCTGACGCGTTGGATCCCACTGGAGGGCGAAGCGTTCGACGAGCGATACGGCGACGTACATCGCGACGCCGAGGATGCTGGCGGTGAGAATGGCCGCCCACGCCGTCTCGAAGTCGAACAGGGAGACGGAGTTCTTGATCGTGATCCCCAAGGACCCGAAGGTGCCGAAGTAGTCAGCCACGATGGCGCCGATCATTGCGAGGACGGTCGCGACTTTCAATGCCGAGAACACGAACGGCAGGGCCGTCGGCACGCGGACGCGTCGGAAGATCTCGATCTCGCCGGCGGCGTAGGACCGCATGAGCTCGATCTGGGCGGGTTTGACGGAGGTCAGCCCGCGAAGCGTGTTGACGAACACGGGGAAGAAGCACAAGACACCCGCCGTCGCGATGCGCGGTGACGGCGAGAGCGGGTCGAACCACGCGTTGAAGATCGGTGAGAACGCGATGATCGGGACCGCGTTGGCCGCGATCGCGATCGGCATCAGGGCCGCCGAGATGCGCCGGAAGCGCGCGAGCGCCGTCGCGAACAGGATCCCGAGCGCCGAGCCGATCGCGAAGCCGCCCAGCGCCTCCTTCAACGTCAGCCAGCCGGCGCTCCAGAGCGTCGAGCGCTGGGTCCAGAACGCGCTCACGATCGAGCCGGGCTTGGGGAGCAGGAACTTCTGGATGTCGAAGATGTCGATCGAGACCTGCCACACGACGACGCCGAGGAAGAAGACGGCGATCGCCGGGATCCAGTCGGCGATCTTCCGGGTCGCGTTCATCGCGCTTCCGCCCCGACCGAGCCGTGCTCGTCCGCACCGACGCCTCGCAGCAGCTCGCGAACCTCGGTCACGAGCTCGAAGAAGCGGGTCTCCTCGCGGGTGTCGTTCGTGCGCGGCTGCGGCAGATCGACGGCTACCGAGCCGGCGATGCGCCCGGGCCGCGGGCTCATGACGACGACGCGCGTCGAGAGGAACACCGCTTCGGAGATCGAGTGCGTCACGAACACGACAGTTGACTGCATGCGCCGCCAGATCTCCAGCAGCTCGATGTTGAGGCGCTCGCGGGTCATCTCGTCGAGCGCGCCGAACGGCTCGTCCATCAGCAGCAGCGCCGGCTCGAACGCGAGCGCGCGCGCGATCGCCACGCGCATCTGCATCCCGCCGGAGAGCTGCCATGGGTGATGGTCGCCGAAGCCCTGCAGCTCGACCAGGCCGAGCATCTCGTCGACGCGCTGCTTGCGCTTCGCCCGCTCCCAGCCGAGCATCTCGAGCGGCAGCGCGACGTTCTTCGCGACCGTGCGCCAGTCGAAGAGCACCGAGTCCTGGAAGACCATGCCGTAGTCGTGGTCGGCGCGTGCCCTCGGCGCCGGCTTGCCGTTCACCTCCACCGTTCCCTCGCTCGGCGCCGTCAGGTCGCCGATCAGGCGGAGCAGCGTCGACTTCCCGCAGCCGGACGGCCCGATCAGGGAGACGAACTCGCCCGCCTCGATCTGCAGGTCGATCCCGTTCAGCGCCGTCACGTTCCCTTTCGGGAACGTCTTCGTCAGGCCCTTGATCTCCACCACGGTCATGCCACGTGCTCCGGTGCGCGGCGGACGACGAGCTTCTCGGCGATCACGACCGCGAGGAAGAAGGCGATGCCGAGCGCGGCCGCGACGACGTTCGTCGCCCACAGGTTCTCGGGCTGGATCGAGTAGTACTGGTTGAAGTTCAGGATTGCGCCGCCGAGCCCACCCTGGATCGAGCTCGGCAG
Organism: Burkholderiales bacterium; assembly: GCA_025935595.1. GTDB lineage: Bacteria > Actinomycetota > Thermoleophilia > Gaiellales > Gaiellaceae > PALSA-600. The sequence goes on along the minus strand of JAICUZ010000240.1, from coordinate 175 downwards.
CTCGCCGATGATCGCGCCGACGACGCTGGCTGTGGCGCTGATCTTGAGCGCGCTGAACAGGTACGGCAGCGACGACGGCACGCGCAGCCGCCACAACACCTGCCACGTCGAGGCGGCGTACGAGCGCATGAGCTCGTGCGCCCGCGGCTCGACCGCCTGCAGCCCGCGCAGCGTG
>JAICUZ010000191.1 GCA_025935595.1 Burkholderiales bacterium | reverse complement strand
GCGACCTTCCCGCCGATCGCCCGCACGCGGCGGACGCCTGCGTGCACCGGCCCGTATGTCCCACCCCACGAGAGAACGAGCATGTCCGCGCCTTCCTGGTGGTCGACGGGCTGGTCGGGCACCGAGATGCCGGCGACTTTTTGCGCGCGCAGCTGCGTCATCAGATCGTGGTTCTCCGGGTCGTACGCGACGTTGCCCGTCTCGTTCTGCTTCTCGAGCCCGCCGATCCGGTGCTCGAGGCCGGGCGTGCCCGGGATCGCCCACGGCCGAGCGAGCGTCGCGGGGTCGCGCTTGTACGGCAGGAAGTCGGAGCCGCCCGCTTGCGCGAACTCGACGTGGATCGGCTCGAGGGCGCCGATGTCCGGAATCAGCCACGGCTCGGTGCCGTTCGCGAGGTACGCATCGGAGAGGAGATAGACGGGCGTCCGGTAGGTCAGCGCGACTCGCGCAGCCTCGATCGCGGCATAGAAGCAGTCGCCCGGCGTCGACGCCGCGAGCACCGGCACCGGCGACTCGCCGTTCCGGCCGAACAGCACCAGCAAGAGATCAGCCTGCTCGGGCTTGGTCGGCATGCCGGTCGAAGGGCCGGCGCGCTGCACGTCGATGATCACGAGCGGCAGCTCGAGCGTCACGCCGAGCCCGACCGTCTCCGCCTTCAACACGACACCGGGCCCCGCGGAGGTGGTCACGCCGAGGGCGCCGCCGAACGACGCGCCGAGCGCGGCGCCGACGGCTGCAATCTCGTCCTCCGCCTGGAGGGTGCGCACCCCGAATGCCTTCTGACGCGCGAGCTCCTCGAGAATCGACGACGCCGGCGTGATCGGATACGCGCCCAGGAACAGGTCGAGACCGGAGAGCTTCGACGCCGCGATCAGCCCGTACGACAGTGCGGTGTTGCCGGTGATCTGGCGGTAGCGACCGGGCGGCAGCTTCGCGGGCTTCACCTCGTACTGCACCGCGAACGCCTCGGACGTCTCGCCGAAGTGGTAGCCGGTGTTGAACGCCTTCAGGTTCGCTTCCGCGATCTCGGGGCGCTTCGCGAACTTCGTCGAGATGAAGGACGTCGTCGATTCGGTCTCGCGGCCGTACAGCCACGACATCAACCCGAGCGCGAACATGTTCTTCGCGCGCTCCGCCTCGCGCGCGGTCACGCCCTCGATCTCCTTCAACGCGCCGACCGTGAGCGATGTGAGCGGGACGGCGTGCAGCTGGTAGTCCTCGAGCGTGCCGTCCGCGAGCGGATTCGACTCGTAGCCGGCCTTCTTGAGGTTTCGGTCGGTGAACGCGTCGGTGTCGAGGATCAGCGTCGCTCCCTTCGGCAGGTCGCGGAGGTTGGTCTTCAACGCCGCGGGGTTCATCGCGACGAGCACGTCGGGCCGGTCGCCCGGCGTGAGGATGTCGTGATCCGCGAAGTGGAGCTGGAACCCGGACACGCCCGGGAGCGAGCCCGCAGGCGCCCGAATCTCAGCCGGGAAGTCCGGGAACGTCGCGAGGTCGTTGCCCGAGAGCGCGGTCTCGGAGGTGAAGCGCCCGCCGGTCAACTGCATGCCGTCGCCGGAGTCCCCGGCGAACCGGATTACGACTGATTCGAGCTCGACGACCGGCTTGGCCACTGTCGTTTCGACAGTAGCACCGGGCGCTGATCCCCTCGGTGGAGCGCCGCGACGAGGTCGGCGACGCCGTAGAGACCCACGTACGCGAGCGCGAGAAACCCGCCGCCCGCGGCGACGAACAAGAGGATGTCGACGTGGGCGAACGGATTGTCGAGGCCCTGCCACATCGTCCATGCGACGAGTCGCGGACGCGTCACGACGTCCCAGCTGTTGAAGCGATGCACCCGTCCGAGGTACACGCCCAGGCTCGCGAGGAAGAGCGCGCCGAACGCGATCGTCCACCCGGCTGCGGCACCCCCCTTGCGGGTGACGACGATCTGGACGAGCAGGAGCGAGGCGAAGCCGAGCGCGAGCGCGGTGAACGCGAACGACGCGAAGATCAGCGAATCGACGAGACGGTGACGGTCGTCGAGATGGATGAAGTCGGTCAGCATGTAGGGCGCGTTCGGCAGGAAGACGAGCCATGCCGCCCCGAGCGCGACCAGCTCCGCGAGCGTGTGCCGCCGGCGAAACGCGACGTAGAGCAGCAGCGCGAACACGAGCGGCAGCCACGCGAGCCCGAGGTTCCAGACGAGGTAGCGGAAGCCGCCGGGGCCGTATGCATGCCGGCGCGCAACCACGAGAAGGACGCACCACACGGAGGCGGCGAAGAGGACGGTGACGGGGAGCCAGACGCGGGCGCGCATGCCCACAGGGTAGGCGATCCTTGTTAGGAGGACCCTAAGCCGGGACAGCGCGGACGTTGCCGGCGAGCTTGCCGTCGCGCATCGCCACGCGGCGCGGCGCTCGCGCCGCCAGGCTCGCATCGTGCGTCGCGACGATCACCGTCGAGCCGTGCTCGGCGGCGAGATTCGCCAGGAGATCGATGATCTCCCCGCCCGTCGCGGAATCCAGGTTGCCCGTCGGTTCGTCCGCGAGCACCACGCGCGGCTCGAACGACAGTGCCCGCGCTATCGCGACGCGCTGCTGTTCGCCGCCCGACAGGTGTGCAGGCAGGTGGTCGGCGCGCTCGGCAAGGCCAACCTCCGCGAGCAACTCGAGTGCGCGCCCGCGGGTCCCGCCGGCAGGCGCGAGCTTCGCCTCGACGTTCTCGACCGCGGTCAGTGTCGGAATCAGGTTGAACTGCTGGAACACGAACCCGAACGAGTGCAGGCGCAACTCGGCGAGCTCGGAGTCCGGTTGCTTGACGAGGTCGCTGCCGTCGAAGGTGACGGTTCCCGCGCTCGGACGGTCGAGCGCGCCGAGGATCTGCAGGAGCGTCGTCTTGCCCGAGCCGCTCGGGCCTTCGAGCGCGACGAACTCACCGGGCTCGATCTCGAGGCTCACGTCGTCAAGTGCGCGCACGGTGGTCGGGCCGCGCTGGAAGTAGCGCGCGACGCCGCTAAGCTCGTAGAGGACGCTCACTCGACCTGCCTCAGCGCGTCGGCGGGCCGCAGCCGCGCCGCCCGGAGGGCGCCGGCCGTCCCCGCGATCAGCCCCCCAAGGAGAGCCAACCCAAAGCCGATCGCGAGGACGGTTATCCCCACCGGCGCAGTGAGCGACACGCTGCGTGTCGCGGTCCGAACGGTGCTCACACCAAGGTTCGCGAAGTCACTGCCGGTCGACGAGCTCGCCGTCAGCGACGGGCCGAACGCGTCGATGGCGACCGCCGCGAGCACGCCGAGCCCGATGCCGAAGATGCCGCCGAGGATCCCCGTCGCGAGCGACTCGCCCGCGACCTGGCGGACGACCATGCGCTGCGTCCACCCGAGCGCCTTCAGCGTGCCGAGCTCGCGGACGCGCTTGCCGACCGACGACAACGCGAGCAGCGCGGCGAGCAGGAACGCCGCCACTGCGGCGACCACCGAGAGCGCGAGACCGAGGTCGTGCGACAGATTCGACGCGTCGACGAGCGAGCCACTGATCGTATCGGCGACGTCCTTCGAACTTGCGACCTGCGCTTGCGGCAGCGCCCGCTGGATCTCCTGCTTGACCTTGGCGACGTCGCTCGACGATTTCGCGTGGACGAGGATGACGTTCGCGAGGTTCTTCTCACTCGCGAGCGTCTGCAGTTGCTTCAGCGGCAGGTAGACGTCGGCGCTCTGGCCGCCGAGCGGTGGGCTGACGAGGCCGACGATCGTGAACGTCGTGCCGTTCAGGTTCAGCTTCGAGCCGACCTTCAGCGAGTGCTTCGCGGCGTAGCTTGTCGCGACGAGCGCTTCCTTGCCGCCGGCCGGCGAGAGGAACGTGCCCTTCGTCACCTGCGCCGCGGTGACGACCCCCATGTTCGGGCTCGACTGGTCGGCGCCGCCGATCGTGTACGCGGTCGTCGAGATGTTCGTCTGCGGCGGGTCGAGAACCTGCTTCAGCGTCTGGCTCGGGGTCGTGACGCGCGTGCGGAACCGGCGCATCGACGCAGGCAGGCACTTCTGGAAGGCCTGGCGGTTCGCGTCGTTGCGCTGCCCCGTGCCGCCGCCGAAGCCGTTGCCGAAGCCTTGACCCTGCTGCGTCTGCGGGCGCCCGAGCGTCACGCCCGCCTTCTGCAGGCAAGCCTGCATCTGCGCGAAGTCCTTCGCCGTCGGGCGAGGCAGGTTCCGTTGGATTGTCAGCGTCTTCGCCTGCGTCTTCAGGGTCGCGACGATCTTCGGGACGACGCCTTCCTGATGCTCGGCGAGGAGCGTGAGACCAGTCGTCGTCTTCTGCACGCCGTCGAGCGACGCGATCTGCTGAGCCGCGCGCTGCGGGAAGGTGAGCTGCGTGCCGGGCAGGAAGAAGTCGTGCACGAAGTGCGCGCCCGGTTTGCCGAGCTTCGACAGATCCGTGAGCACCGAGAGGTTCGACTGGATCAGGTCGCGGTTCCCGCCGCCGCCGCCCGGCCCGAAGCCGAACCCTTGGCTTTGTTGCTGCTGCGGGGCCAGCGTGACGGTCAGGTCGGTGCCGATCCCGGCGAGCGGATCGAGCGTCTTTTGCTGCGCGCGGTCGAGCCCTTTCGACAGGCTCGCGATCGCGACGACCAGGGCCACACCGAGACCGAGGCCGACCAGCGTCACGATCGTGCGTGTCCGCCGGCGGACCAGCTCGTTGCGGAGATACCGCAAGTAGAACATCGACCTCGAATCGAACCAGCGCCGCCTGAGAGATCCATAAGAAGTCGCGGGGCGGCTTTAGGCCGCCCCGCGCACTTTCTGGCTCATTAGGTACGGACGTCGCGGTTCGCTCAGACCGCGACGAGCTCGCGCTCGGCGCGCAGCCAGTTCTCGTTGGCGTCGCCACCTTCTTCGAGATGGATGTAGTACGCCCGCGTCGCGACGTGCTCCCAAGTGAGCACGATCGGCTCGCTCGCCTTCTTCGTCGTGCGACGCACGGCCGTCGCCTTCTTGGCTGCCGGCTTCTTCGTCGCGGCGGCCTCGGTGGCCTTACGTGGCATTGCTGACCTCCTTCGGTCGTCGCCTGATTGCCTTCATTCCTTCGTCCGGTGTGAGGGCAACCCTGCATGCCGCGTAGGAGGGATTCGCCCGGCCCGGACTCGGCGCGAACCGACGGGTTAGGCGGCGACCGACTCGGGATCGCCGGGCGGCGTCATGACCTCGCCGGGCTGGGCGCCGATCTTGAGCGGCACCTCGCGCAGGAACCACGTGAGCACGAACGCGAACACCGAG
>JAICUZ010000378.1 GCA_025935595.1 Burkholderiales bacterium | reverse complement strand
GAGCTCCGGGAACAACTCGTAGACGAGCTCGTAGCGCGCCCGCCCGTTGCGCTCGGCGAGGCGCAGGTTCTCGCGCACGGTGAGGCCGGCGAAGACCTCCCGGTCCTCGGGCACGTATCCCACCCCGCGCCGGACGATCGCGTGCGTCGGCGCCCGGACGATCTCCTCGCCGTCGAGCATGACGGAGCCGCGCCGGTCGACGAGCCCGATCAGGGCGCGCAGCGTCGTCGTCTTGCCGACACCGTTTCGTCCGAGCAACGCAGTGACGCCGCCCTCGGCGACGTCGAACTCGATCCCCTGGAGCACGTGCGACTCGCCGAGATGCACGTGCAGATCCCGAACGGAAAGGAGCGACGCCACTACAGCGGCTCCCCGAGGTACGCCTGCTGCACCGTCTGATTGCGCATGATCGCGTCGGGCGTGTCGACGGCGAGCAGCCGCCCGTGATGCAGCACCGCGATCCGCTCGGCGAGGCCGGTGACCACCTCCATGTGGTGCTCGACCATCAGCACGGTCCGGCCGTCCGCGTGGACCGAGCGGATGAGCTCGGCGAGCTCGTCGACGTCCTCCATCGCGACGCCGGCCATCGGCTCGTCGAGCAGGATCACCCGCGAGCCGCCCGCGAGCACCATCGCGAGCTCGAGCTTGCGCTTGTCGCCGTGCGAGAGCAGGGACGCCGCGATGCGTGCCCGCCGGCCGAGCCCGACGCGCTCGAGCGAATCGTCCGCACGGTCACCCGCCTCCCTGACGCGGCTCGCGCGGCGCCAGATCCGCATCGTTCCGCCCAGCGCCGCCTCTGCCGCGAGCCGGACGTTCTCGTGCACCGAAAGCAGTGGAAAGACATTCGAGACCTGGAACGTGCGCCCGAGGCCCGCGCGCGTACGCCGGAACGGCGGATCCTTCGTGATGTCGCGCCCGTCGAGCTCGATGCTGCCGCTCGTCGGCCGTGCGAGCCCGGAGACGAGGTTGAAGAGCGTCGTCTTGCCGGCGCCGTTCGGGCCGATGACGCCGAGCAAATCGCCCTCGCGGACCTCGAGCTCGACATCGGCGAGGATTGTCGCGCCGCCGATGTCGAGCCCGAGGCCCCTCGTAGCGAGGATCGGTGATGCGGTCACGCGTTCTTCGGTCGCTGCCGCCCGCCGTTTCGTCAGTGCATCTGCTGGATCGGAGGAGCGGTCTGGAACGAGTTCGCGGTGCCGAGGACCTTCGGCTGCAGCTTCCCGTTCGAGCCCTTCACGAGTTGGACGCGGAACATCGGCTGGAGGGTCGCATGATCCTGCGGCCGGATCGCCTCCCAGCCCTTCGGGCCGAGGAACTTGTAGCCCTCGAGTGACGAGACCATCTTGTCGACGTCGTAGTTCCCCTTCTGCAGTGCATGCACGATCATCAACGCAGCGTTGAACCCGTCCGGCGTGAAGAGATCCGGGACCTGGTTCCGCTTGCGGAGTTGCGTGAGGAGCCAGGTGTTCACCTTGTTCTTCGGCGCGTTGTAGACGTAGTGCGAGAGGAAGTGGATCTTCGTCGCGACGT
>JAICUZ010000183.1 GCA_025935595.1 Burkholderiales bacterium | reverse complement strand
TCTCATGCGGAAGTCGTTCGTTCTCATCATCCTGGCCGCGGGCGTGCTCGCAGGCTGCGGCAGCGGCGGAGGCAGCGCGAAGCTGTCATCCGGCGACGTCGCTGTGGTCGGCTCGAAGCACATCACCCTGACCGACCTGAACAACTTGCTCGGCCGGGCGAAGATCGCCTACAAGCAGCAGGGGCAGACCTTCCCCAAGCAGGGAACGACGAACTACCAGGCGGTTCGCGACAATGTGGTCAACTCGCTCGTCGAAGAAGCGGAGCTCGACCAGAAGGCGGCCTCGATGGGCATCACCGTGTCCGACGCCGACGTCACGGCGCGGTTCGACTACGTGAAGAAGCAGTTCTTCGGCAACAGCAAGTCGAAGTTCCTGGCCGAGGCGAAGAAGCAGGGTTACGCCGACGAGGCCGCCGTCCGTCGCGACGTGATCCGCCCGCAGCTCGTCTCCGAGCGGGTGCAGAAGCAGGTGATCAAGGACGTCAAGGTCTCGGACGCGGACGTGCAGAAGTACTACGACGACAACAAGTCGAACTATCAGCAGCCCGAGTCGCGCGACGTCCGCTACATCCTCGTCGGGAAGAGCAAGGCGACCGCGCAATCGGTGTACCAGCAGGTCGTCACGGGGGGCGACAAGGCGTGGTGCACGCTCGCGAAGAAGTACGCCAAGGATTCGAGCGGCCAGAACTGCGGCAAGGCCACGTTCTCGAAAGGGCAGACGGTCGCGATCTTCGACACGACCGCGTTCTCCGCGCCGGCCAACAAGGTCGTGAAGCCGTTCTACGACTCGACGCAGTACAAGGCGTGGTTCGTGATCGAGCCGCTTGGTCCCGTGAAGCCGAAGTCGACGACTCCCGAGAAGCAGGTGGCAGCGCAGATCAAGCAGTCGCTCCTCGGCGACAAGCAGAAGCAAGCGATCTCGGACTTCACGTCCAGCCTGACGAAGAGCTACTGCCACGGCTCGAAGATCCGGTACCAGGTCGGCTACGCGCCTGTGCAGAGCGCCTGCACCGCGACGACGACGAACGCGACGACGACGCAGTAACTACGTTGCCCCTGGCGGACGCGCTAGTCGAGCTGCAGGCGCTGACCGAGCGCCTTCGCCGAGAGTGCCCGTGGGACCGCGAACAGACGGCGCGCACGATCGTCCCGTACACGGTCGAGGAGGCGTACGAGGTCGCGGATGCGGCGTTCGCCGGCGACGACGCGAAGCTCCTGGACGAAGTGGGAGACCTTCTCTATCAGTGCGTCTTCCTTTCGCTGTTGCTCCAGGAGAACGCTGGTGGCGACCTCGAAGCCGCAGCTCGAGGCGTCACCGCGAAACTGATCGCTCGGCACCCGCACGTCTTCGGCGACGTCGAAGCGACCAGTGCTCATGCCGTGCGCGAGCGCTGGGAAGCCCACAAGCGTGACAACGAGGGACGCGAAGGCATCTTTCACGACGTTCCCGAAGGGCTGCCGGCGCTGTCGTACGCGCAGAAGGTGCAGGTCCGTGCGCGCGCGGTCGGTTTCGAGTATCCGGATCTCGCGGGTGCCGTCGCCGACCTCGACGACGAGCTGCGCGAGCTGAAGGAGGACTTCTCGGCGGACGAGCTCGGCGACGTGCTCTTCGCGGCAGTCAACGTTGCGCGCAAGCTCGACGTCGATCCCGAGCTCGAGCTGCGTGCTGCGGCAAAACGCTTCCGGGAGCGCGTGGAATCTGCGGAGGCGCTCGCCGCCGCCGACGGCAAGGATTGGACGACGCTTCCGCTCGCCGAACAGGATGCGTACTACGACCGCGCAAAGGAGCTCGCATGACGATCACCGACGTTCACGGCCGCCAAGTCCTCGACTCTCGCGGCAATCCGACGGTTGAAGTCGAAGTGCGGCTCGAGTCGAGCGCGATCGGCCGTGCAATCGTTCCGTCCGGCGCGTCGACAGGGGTGCACGAGGCGGTCGAGCTGCGCGACGGCGGCGGTGCGTGGGCCGGCAAGGGTGTATCGCAGGCAGTCGCGAATGTGAACGGCGAGCTCGCGGACGTCGTCCGCGGACGCGACGCCGCCGACCAAGCGGGCCTCGACCGAGCGATGATCGAGCTCGACGGCACGCCGAACAAGGGTCGGCTCGGCGCGAACGCGATCCTCGGCGTCTCGTTGGCCGCGGCGAAGGCAGCGGCCGCCGACGCGCACGTCCCGCTTTACCGATACATCGGCGGGGAGGGCGCCTCGACGTTGCCGGTGCCGCTGATGAACGTGATCAACGGCGGCGTGCACGCCTCCAACTCGATCGACCTGCAGGAGTTCATGGTCGTCCCGGCCGGCGCCGACTCGCTCTCCGAGGGCCTCCGGATCGGTGTCGAGGTCTACCACTCGCTGAAGAAGCTCCTCACCGAACGCGGCCTCTCGACGCTGGTCGGCGACGAGGGCGGCTTCGCGCCGGACCTCGACACGAGCGAGGACGCGATCGAGCTGATCCTCGAAGCCGCCGATCGCGCCGGCCACCGCGACCGCGTCGCGATCGCCCTCGATCCGGCAACGAGCGAGGTGTTCGAGGACGGCGTCTACCGATTCGAAGGTCGCGAGAAGTCGAGTGCGGAGATGCCGGAGTTCTGGGCCGAGATCGTCGACCGGTACCCGGTCGTCTCGATCGAGGACGGCGCGGCGGAGGACGACTGGGAGTCGTGGCGCGCGCTGACCGAACGGCTCGGTGACCGCGTGCAGCTCGTCGGCGACGACCTGTTCGTCACAAGCCCGACGCGCCTGCAGGAAGGGATCGACCGTGGCGTCGGCAACTCCATCCTCGTCAAGGTCAATCAGATCGGGACTCTGACCGAGACGATCGAGGCCGTGCGCCTCGCGCAGCGGCACGGCTACACGGCGGTGATGTCCCACCGCTCCGGCGAGACGGAGGATGCGACGATCGCCGACCTGGCGGTCGCGCTCCGCACTGGGCAGATCAAGACGGGCGCGCCTGCGCGCTCGGACCGCGTCGCGAAGTACAACCAGCTGCTTCGGATCGAGGAGGAGCTCGGCGGCGCCGCCGCCTATCCCGGCTGGGCGGCCTTTCCGCGCGCTTTGGGCTGACGAGTCGCGGAGACGCGAGCGCTACTGTGAGGGGGCATGGCAGCTGTCCGCCGCAGGACGAAGATCGTCGCGACGATCGGGCCCGTGTCATCGAGTCACGACATGATGCGCGCGCTCGTGGACGCAGGGGTCGACGCTGTCCGCCTCAATCTCTCGCACGGCACACACGATGATCACGCCGCGAGCGCGCGGATGGTCCGCGAGGTGCAGGCGGAAGTCGGCAAGCCGCTCGCACTGATCGCCGACCTCCAAGGACCGAAGCTCCGGATCGGTGACTTGCCCGCACCGCGCGTCCTGCTCAAGGACGAGGAGATCCTCGTCGTCGGGGAGCAGGTGGCCGTCGACGGCGAGCTGCCCGTCGCACCCGCCGTGATCGGCGAGGTGCTGCGGCCGGGCCACGACGTGTTGATCGACGACGGCCTCGTTCGCCTGACGGTGCAGGAGGTCGATCAGGGACGCGCCATGTGCCGCGTCGTCGTCGGCGGCGAGGTCAAGTCGCACAAGGGCGTCAACCTCCCCGGCGTGCCGATCCCGATCCCGTCGCTGACGAAGAAGGACCTCGACGACCTCCCATTCGCACTGAATCTCGGTGTCGACTTCGTCGCGCTGTCATTCGTGCGGGCAGCCGCGGATGTACGGGATCTCCAGGCGATCATCCGCCAGCACGGGTCGCCTGCCCGCGTGATTGCGAAGATCGAGAAGGCGGAGGCAGTCGCCGTGCTCGACGAGGTGCTGCAGGAAGCCGACGCGGTGATGGTCGCACGGGGCGATCTCGGGGTCGAGATCGGCGCGGCGACCGTGCCGCTGCTGCAGAAGAGGATCATCCTGCGGTGCCTCGAGGCCGGCAAGCCGGTCATCACCGCCACGCAGATGCTCGAATCGATGATCGAGCACGCCGAGCCGACCCGCGCCGAGGCAAGCGACGTCGCGAACGCGGTGCTCGACGGCACGTCGGCGGTGATGCTCTCCGCCGAGACGGCGACCGGCAACTATCCCGTCGAAGCGGTGCGCACGATGGACTCGATCGCGCGCGCGGTCGAGCCGTCGATGGGCTACCGGCACCAGTTGCCGGAGCCGGGGGAGGAGACCACGGTCGGGCGCGCGATGTCGAACGGCGCGTGCGACCTCGCCGAGACGCTCGGCGCGAGCGCGATCCTGGTGCCGACGTTCACCGGGCGCACCGCGTCCGCGGTCGCGCGCCTGCGGCCGAGGCGGCCGATCGTCGGGCTTTCGCACCACCAGACCGCGGTGCAGCAGATGGCGCTCGAGTGGGGCGTGACGCCGGTCCTGATGCCGCAGACCGAGAACGTCGAAGACCTCTGGACGAGATCGCTCGAGGTTGCGCTCAAGTGCGGCGTGATCGAGAGCGGCGATCGCGTCGTCACGACCGCGGGCACGGCCGTCAACCTGCCCGGGTCGACGAACGTGATCAAGGTCGACATCGCGTAGTCGAAGGACGGCGGACGTTTCCGCCGAAACGGGAGGCGTGATTCGCCTCCGCCCGACCCGGCTGCTCGCGATCGGCGCTCTCGCGCTCGTCGCGTTCCTCTACTGGCGGCCGATCCACACCTATCTGCGCACGAAGCACGCGCTCGGAGTGCGGCACGCACAGGTCCACGCCCTGTCGACCGAGAGGGCCGCGCTCCAGCAGAAGATCGCACGGGCCGCCACCGGGCCGGAGCTGATCCGCCAGGCACGTAATCTCGGGCTCGTGCGCCCAAACGAGCAACTGTTCATCGTCCGCGGCGTGTCCGCGTGGCGTCACCGGAATCGTTGACCGACGAGGAGATCGTCGAACGTCAGCTCGGGCGCAAGCCGCGGGCATTTCGCGGCGTCGCGGTTCGCTGCCCGTTCGGTCGGCCCGCGGTCACCGAGCAGGCGCCGTTCGACGACGAAGGTCATCCGTTCCCGACGCAGTTCTGGGTGACGTGCCCTCAGCTCGTCGCTGCGATCTCGCGGCTCGAGGCTGCGGGCGGCGTCGAGCAGTGGTCGCGCGCGGCGCGCGACGACCCGGAGCTCGCAGCGAGCCTTGCGGCGGCCGAGGACGCGCAGCGGAGCGCGCGACCGGAGCTCGCCGCCGGGATCGGAGGCTCCACTCGTGCCGGCAGCCTGAAGTGCCTGCACGCGCACGCCGCGTTCGCGCTTGCGCGGCCCGGCTACGTGCTCGGCGACCGCATCCTTGCTGAGCTGCCGTCGTTGTGGCCGTCGTCCTGCTGTACTCCCGCCGATGACGCCTGACCTCGAGCTCGCGCGCCAGCAATGGCGCGACGGCAATCGCCGGCTCGAGGAGGCGCGCGCCGACGGGAACCGCTATCGGCGGCTGGTCGATGGCACCGACCGCGTCGTCGACGCTCTCCGCCGCCGCCTCGGCCAGTCGTTCACGCTCGACG
>JAICUZ010000366.1 GCA_025935595.1 Burkholderiales bacterium | reverse complement strand
GCACACGCATCGTGTCTCGCGATGCTCGCGCCGGTGATGACGATGCGCGAAGGAGCCGCGATCTACGCGCCCGGCGGCGCGCTGCTCGAGAGCGGTGACCTGCTGGTACAGCCGGGGCTCGTGCCCGCGCTCGAGCTCGTCCGCGACGAGGGCGCGTCGTCGGTCTACCGTGGGACGATCGCGAGCGCGTTGGTCGGGCTGATCGCCGAGCGCGACGGCGTCCTACTCCGGTCCGACCTCGAGTCCTACACGCCGCTGTGGTCGGACCCGACGGAGCTGACATTCGCCGGACGACGAGTCGCGACGCGCAGCGGGCTCAGCGGCGTTTCCGAGGCGCTCTCCCGCTTCGATCCGTCGGGCGGCGACCCGGCGTTCCTCGCAGTCCTGGACGACGGAGCCGTAGGCGGCGGGCACACGACGAATGTCGCGGTGGTCGACGCAGGCGGATCTGCGTGTGTGCTGACAACGAGCCTGGGTCTCGGCTCCGGCGACTACCTGCCCGGGCTCGATCTGCACCTGAACAGCATGCTCGGCGAGACGGACCTCGTTCGCGAGCCGCTCCGGCCCGGCGAGCGGATGGCGAGCATGATGGCGCCGTCACTCGCCTTTGGTGCCGGTGCGCTCGAGCTCGCGATCGGCGCTGCCGGCGGGACGCGTCTGCGCACCGCGCTCGTCGGTGTCCTCGGCCGGGTCCTGCACGACGGCGACTCGGTGCAGGACGCGATCGACCGGCCGCGCTTCCATCCGGCCGGAGCACTCGTCAACGCCGAGCCCGGCGTGGACGAGCTCTTCCTGTCCGGTCTCGAGAACGCCGGTCGGGTCGTACGACGGTGGCCCACGCTGCACCACTACTTCGGCGGTGTGAGTGCGGTCGGCAGCGCCGGGGCGGGAGCGGATCCACGGCGCAGCGGGGCCGTCGCATCAGCCGAGCAGCTGCAGTAGCGACTCGTACGCCGCATCGGAGAGGGGATCGTCGATCACGATCGCGTCGGGCCGTTGACGGAGCGCTTCGACGAAGGCGTCGTATGCGTCGCCCGGCGCGTTGCCCTGCTTCTCCATCAGCGCGCGGGCGCTGAACGCGCCCTGCGGCTCGCTTCGCCGTTCGAGCCGCCTGAGGACGACGTCGCGCGGATCCATGAGCGTGAGCTCATAGAACGTCGCGCCTGACGCCTCTGTCTCCTCGCGCAGCATCTCGACGAACTCGCGTCGCGTCAGCAGCTGCGGCACGATCACGTCGTGCCCCGCCTCGAGGTGCGTACGGGCCATCGCAAGCGCGATCATGCGCGCCGCCCAGCCCGACCGCTGCGGGTCCTCGAGCCACGCCCCGAGCAGCCCGCGGACGACGTCGATCTCCAGTACGAGGGTCAGCGGACGGTCGTCTGCATAGCGCCTCGCGAGCGTCGACTTGCCGACCGCCGGCGGACCGTTCAAGAGCACGAGCTTCGGCACGGCTCAGGGGCGCGTCGCCGCGCGCGTCTCCTCGACGTCCCGCGCGATCTGCGCGATCAGGTCCGCGTCGCTCGCGAAAGCGCGCTCGTCGCGCAGTCGCTGCCAGAGCTCGACCACGAGCCGGTCGCCGTACAGGTCGCCCTCCCAGTCGAGGAGGTACGCCTCGATCCGGCGCTCGGTGCCGCCGTAGTGGGGATTGACGCCGATCGACACCGCCGCGCGCCGGTCGCCGACCGCGCCCGCGTAGATCCCGTACGCCGGGACGAGAAGGTTCGGCTCGACGCGGAGGTTCGCCGTTGGGAAGCCGAGT
>JAICUZ010000189.1 GCA_025935595.1 Burkholderiales bacterium | reverse complement strand
GAGCGGCAAGCTCGAAACCGCATGCGTGTCTACGACCTGACCGGCGTTCAGCGCAGCGCGATGGCGGCGCTCGAGCAGGAGATCGAGGTCGAGCCGATCGTGCGCGAGCTGGTCAAGGTTCGCGCGTCGATCGTAAACGGCTGCGCGTACTGCATCGATCTGCACAGCAAGCGGGCGCGCAAGGCCGGCGAGTCCGAGCAGCGCCTCTACCTGCTCGCTGCCTGGCGGGACGCACAGCTCTTCAGCGAGCGGGAACGCGCAGCGCTCGCACTCACCGATGCGATGACTCTCGTCACCGAGGCGGGTGTCCCGGTTGAGATCTACGAAGAGGCGGCCCGGCACTTCGATTCCGAAGAGCTGACTCATCTGATCTGGCAGATCGCAACGATCAACCTCTGGAACCGAGTGTCGATCGCAAGGCACTCAGAGCGCGCATCCCGGCTGAAGCGATGACCGTACCGCTCGACGAAACCGACAAGACGCTGGACGCGGCTCACGCCTTCGACATCAACGGGCCCAAGGCGCGACTCTGTGCCACCGAAGCAGGCGGTCTCGAGATCGTCCACCAATCGACGCTCCTCCAGATCGGCGTCTATGCGCTTGTCGCGCCGGAACCCGACCACCAGCGCGTGAACACCGCCGACGAGCTCTACATCGTTCTCGACGGGCGTGGATGGCTCGAGGTCGACGGCGAGCGTCTGGAGCTGCGAGAGGGGAACGCGGTGTTCGTCCCCGCCGGGGCCGACCACCGGTTCAGCGCCTACGAGAACCTGTCGGTGCTCGCGATCCTCGCGCGAAGACCTGGTTAGGGCTTGAACTCGTCGTCGATGAGCCGGTTGGGGTCGACCCCGCCCAGCCCCTCTTGGACGAACTCGTCTGCGGCAACGCCCTCGACGCCCTCGGCTGCCTCGCGCCGCTCGGCCGGGGTCTCGTTTCGCGCTTCCTCGGCGCGGCGAGCAGCGGCAGCGTCCCGGCGTCCCATGAGTCTCTTCCAGAAGTTCATCTGCCGATAGTACGCCTCCTCGACGGCATCGGCTCGGCTTCCCTCGGACCACCTAGGCAGGGCTCAGATCTGCGCCCAGTCCGAGCAACAGCCCGTCGGCTGCAACTGCGGGGCTCGAGGTGATGAAGAGCACAACGCCGGGCTGCGGCGCGACGACGTCTTCCCGAACCTCGCCCGTGAGTGCCCGGATCCGCCCGAGCAGTTGACCCTCCGCGACGTCCTCGCCGGCCTCGACGACCCAATCCCACCAGCCGCCCTGCGGCGATCGCAGCCACACGAAGCTCCCGACACGTTGCTGGCGAGCCGGCGGCGGATCCGGCTCGCCCGGGAGCATCTCGAGCATCCGCAGAACGTTGTGGACACCCGCGGCCAGCATCGCCGTCGCCCCGTCCTCGAGCAGCCCACGGCCTCCCGCCTCCGCGATCACGCCCGGGATCCCCGCGTGGGCGGCGGCACTCGTCGTCATGCCGCCGACACCGCCCTCCGACCGCTCCTCGCGCACGACATACGGGAGTCGGAACGCAGCCGCGATCTTGCCCGCGTGTTCCTCGACCGGCGAGGCATCGTAGATTGCGAACGGCTCCAGCGCCTCCACCTGGTCGCCGCCGTGGAGATCGAGTAGCACGTCGGCCGGCTCGATCAGCGTCTCGTAGATCGACCGCGCGAGCACGTCCGTGTACGTGCCGTCGTAGGACCCGGGGAAGCATCGGTTCAGGTTCTTTCCGTCGACCGGCACGACGAACGGCGAGCGCTGTCTGAATGACTCCATGCTCACCACCGGTACCGCGGTGATCGTGCCTCTCAGCTCGCTCGTGTCGAGCTCGTTCATGAACCGCGTCACCGCCGCAATCGACGAGTACTCGCAGCCGTGGATGCCGCCGATCAGCGAGACGTTCGGGCCGTCGTCCGCCGCACCTCGTGCGACGAACGCCGGATGCTCGAGCCCCTTCAGCAGCTCGTGCTCGAACTCGATCACCGTGCGCTCGATCATGTGGCCTCCTCGCGACCAGTCGGCCTCCGGTGAGGGAGCACCGGTTGGAGTCTCTGACGGCCCATACTGTCGCTCGCATGGATCCGTCTGTCCGCGGGGAAGAATCTACGTGAGGGCGTTCGCGGCGTACCGCGGCGTCCTCGCGATTCGGGAGGCGCGCGTGCTCATCGGCGCGAGCGCCGCGTCACAGGTCGGCGACTGGCTCTACAACGCCGCGCTCCTCGGCTACGTCTTCGGTGCCACACATTCGGCTACGTGGGTCGGTGCGGCGACGATCGCTCGCCTGCTTCCGTACGTCCTGCTCGGGCCGATCGGGGGAGCCATCGCGGACCGTTATCCGCGCCGCGCGGTGCTGGTGGTCGGAAGCATGCTCCGCCTCGGTCTCATGCTCGTCCTGGCAGCGGCGGTCGCGGGCGACGTCCCAGTCGCGCTCGTGATCGGCGTCGTCGCGCTCGCGTCGGCGGCAGGAAGCGCGGAGCGGCCGGCCGCGCTCTCTCTGCTCCCGCGGCTCGTCGGAGAGAGTCGGCTCGGTCCCGCCAACGCGCTCTTGCACACCGTGCAGGACCTGGCGGTCGTCGTCGGCCCGGCGATCGGCGCGCTGCTCCTCACCGTCACCTCCGCGGCGGCGGCCTTCGTCGCCAATGCCGCCACGTTCGCCGTGTCGGCGCTGCTGTTCGCCATGCTCGGCCGGCACCGCGTCCCCGTGTCGGCGACCGCCGGCAGCGGTGTCGCGTCCAGAGTCCTCGAGGGCGTGCGGACGGCGCGCGTCACTCCGTTCGTGATCCCACTCTTCGCCCTGGTGGCGATGGTCGAGCTCACCTACGGTGCGCAGACCGTTCAGCTCGTCGTCTACGCGGACCGATCGCTCGGCCTGGGCGACGGCGGCTACGGGCTCCTGCTCGCCGCCTGCGGAGCGGGCGGCGTCGTCAGCGCACTTTTCAACGGCCAGCTGGCGACCAGCGCACGGCTGACCCTCGTCGTGGTCGGTGCGGCGGTGCTCGCGTGCGCGAGTCAGTTCGTCTACGCCCTCAGCGACGTCTTGGTGCTGGCGCTGGTCGTCACCGCGGTGGGCGGCGCGGGGATCGTCTGCGCAGAGGTGGTCGCCGAGACAGTGCTGGCGCGCGTGACGCCACGCGAGACTCTCGGCCGCATCGCTGCGCTACTCGACGCAAGCTCGATCGGTGCGATGGTCGCCGGTGCCGTGCTCGCCTCGATCCTCGTCAAGACCACCTCACTCGACTCGAGCTTCTGGACTCTCGGTGCCGGCAGCGTTCTCGTCTCCCTGGCGTGCATCGTCGGGCTACGCGGGCTCGACGAGGCGAGTCGGCTGCGATCCGAGGCGCTCGCGCGGAGGCTCGCGATCATCGAGCGTCTGCCGATCACCGAGGGCACGCCGCAGCTCGCGCTCGAGCAGCTCGCCTCCGCGTCGCAGGTATGTCCGCTGCCCGCCGGGGTCGACATCGTCTTGCAAGGTCATCCGGCACACGCCTATTACGTGGTCGCGGAAGGGCGCGTGGTCGTCCATCGAGACGGCGAGGTGGTGGCGCACTGCGAAGCGGGCGAAGGCTTCGGAGAACGCGGTCTCCTCGACAACGCGCCGCGCAACGCGACGGTGACGACGGAGCGAGACACGACCGTGCTGCGAATCGACGGAGCCGTGCTGCTCGACGTGCTCGAGCAGGCGCCCATGCTGACGACCGCGCTCAATCGCACTCTCTCCGGCCGTGGTGTGGTCGCAGCGCCCGAGAGCGACGCGGCGCTGGTCGACGACCCCCGCGGGGTCGACGCATGACGCTCGACGGCGCGACGGCGGTGGTGGTCGGTGCCGGCTACCCGGGGAAGCGGCGGATCTACGAGCGCATGGCGGAACTCGGCGCACGCGTCGTCATCGTGGACGAGGCCGGGCACTGGTCCAGTCGGCTCGTCGAAGACGGCGTGGCGTCGGACTGGCTCGCGGCGCAGATCGTCGGCGACGCCGACGAGGACGCGCGGTCGGTAGTCGAGGCGCTGTCCGCGGCCGGAATCGAGCCGGATGCCGTCTTGACCTTCTGGGAGGAGCTCCCGCCCGTCGCTGCGCGCGTGGCGGCCGCACTCGGCCTGCCCGGCAACCCGGTCGCCGCCGTCGATGCCGCGCGGAGCAAGCTGCTCACACGCGAAGCATCCGCACGCGCGGGCTTGCCGACACCGAAGTCACTGCGAGTCCAGTCGCTCGACGAGCTCTATGCCGCCGCGGGCCAGGTCGGGTTTCCCGCGGTCGTGAAGCCGGAGTTCGGCCACAGCCAGATCGGATGCATCCGGGTCGACTCGTTCGAATCGCTCCCCGACATCTACCGGCTCGTCCGGAAGGAGGTCGAGGTGACCAACGTCGTCAGCTTCCGCGCCCACAACGACCTGCTCCTGGAGGAGTACCTCGACGGTGTCGAGTTCGACGTCGACCTGATCCTCGACGACGGCGACTGCGTGTTCTCGAGCGTCTCCCAACAATCGCCGACGCCGGAGCCGTCGTTTCAGGAGACCGGTCTGCACTGCCCGCCGGACCACGGCGCAAAGCCTGTCCGCCGCCTCGTCGAGCTCAGCGTGCAAACCGTTCAGGCGTTCGGCTTTCTGCGCGGTGTGCTCCACGTTGAGGGCAAGTGCACGAGCAAGGGACCGCGCATCGTCGAGGTCAACGCGCGCATGGGCGGCGGCAGGATCCATCAACTGGTCGAGGCAGTGTGGGGCGTGGACCTGATCGAGGCGCATATGCGCGCCGCCCTCGGCCTACCCCAGCAGCTCGCACCGAGCCGGAAGCCGCGCTGCGCCGTCGACCACCGCCTCGTCTACGCGCCCGCGACGGGACGACTGGCGGCGCTGCCGCTCGCCGAACTGACCGAAGCGGCAGACTTCGGGCCGTTCGTGGACGTCTCGGCCGAGGTCGGTCAGGAGGTGGATGGGCCGGACCGGATCTTCTCGACGCTGCTCGCCGAGGTGTATGTGGGAGGCAAGAACCTGAAGCGCGCACGGGCATTGACGGCCGAGTTGCTTCGCGAGGCTCCCGTCATCGTGCCCGACTAGAACGCCTTCAGCGCAGCGGAGCGGCGGCCCTCGCGGGCTCCAGGCACCGGCTCGGCGCGTCTGGGGTGCACACTCGCTCGAGATGAGCAGAGCGCCGGAGCGACGTCGCCCAACGTCCGGGCTACGTTCACGTCATGGCCTACCGGCTGCTCCTTGCGAGCGCTGTCATCGCGTCGCTCGTCGGCTGCGGGATCGCGCGCGCCGACGTGCGCAGCCCGCACCCCGCGCGAAAGACTCCCTTGAACACCGCCGCAACTCCGCAAGCGGTTGCG
>JAICUZ010000329.1 GCA_025935595.1 Burkholderiales bacterium | reverse complement strand
GCATCAGCGACGTGATGATCTCGTTCGTCGAGAAGAACGCCCGCAGGATCGCCGGGATCAGCGCGAGCGCCGCACCGCCGGCGGCGCCGGCCACGATCATCGCCGGGACCGAGAGCCAGCCGGTGTGATTGCCGAGCGCGATGCCTGCGCCCGCGCCGAGGATCGCGCCCGCATAGAGCTGACCCTCGCCGCCGATGTTGAAGAGCTGCATCCGGAACGCGACCGCGGCGCAGAGACCGGTGAAGAGAAGCGGCGTCGCAGAGATGAGCGTCTCGTTGAGCGCGGCTTTGCTGCCGAAGCCGGTGTCGAGGAGGCGCGAGAACGTGTGCCCGGGCGCGTGGCCGGTTGCGAGCAGCACGAGTGTCATCACCCCGAACGCGACCACGAGCGAGCCGAGCGGGACGGCAACCGCCAGCCAGCGAGGTTGGGCGAGGCGGCGCTCGATCCGGATCACTCGGAGGCCCCCGCCATCAGCAAGCCGAGCTCGTCGACCGTTGCCGAGCGTGCGTCGCGCTCTCCGACGATCGCGCCTTCGTAGATCACCGCGACCCGGTCTGCCAACGCGAGGATCTCGTCGAGGTCCTCCGAGATGAGGAGCACGCCGACGTATCCCGCCGCCGCCTCGCGCAAATACCGGTGCACCGTCTCAATCGCCGCCACGTCGAGGCCGCGCGTCGGCGACGCGACGACGAGCACACGCGGGCTGCCTTCGAACTCGCGCGCGAGCACGACCTTCTGCAGGTTCCCGCCCGAGAGCTGGCGCGCCGGCACTTCCGGACCCCCGCCGCGCACGTCGTACCGGTGGATCAGCTCCGCCGCGTGCCTGCTGATCGCGCGCAGCCTGAGGAGCGGCCCCCACGTGACGCGGCCTGCGCGATACGACTTGAGCACGACGTTCGACGAGATCGGGAGGGACGGCGCGACGCCGGTGTGCAGCCGGTCCTCCGGAACGTGCGCGACGCCGGCGCCAATGGCTTCGCGCGCGTCGCCCCCGCGCAGGCGCCGGCCGCCGAGCACGATCTCGCCGCGGGTCGGCGTGCGCATGCCGGTGATCGTCTCGGCCAGCTCCCGCTGGCCGTTCCCCGCGACCCCGGCGATCGCCAGGATCTCGCCCGCCCGAAGCGTCAGGTCGATGCCGCGCAGCGCATCGCCGCCGCGATCGCCCTGCGCCCAGAGCGAGCGGATCTCGAGCACCGGCTCCCCGAGCTCGCTCCCGCGTTCGACACGCGCGGCCAGCGACACCTCACGCCCCACCATCAACGACGCGAGCGAGCGCGGCGTCGCGTCCGCCGTCGCGACGGTGTCGATCGTCTTCCCGTCGCGAAGCACGGTGACGCGGTCCGACACCGCCTTCACCTCGTGCAGCTTGTGCGAGATGAAGATGATCGTCCGCCCCTCCTCCGCCATCACGCGCAGCGTCTCGAACAGCGACTCCGCCTCCTGCGGCGTGAGCACCGCCGTCGGCTCGTCGAGGATCAGGATCCGCGCCTCCCGGTAGAGCGCCTTGAGGATCTCGACGCGCTGCTGCTCGCCGATCGAGAGCTGCCAGATGCGCGCACGCGGATCGACGGCGATCCGGTAGCGCTCCCCGAGCTCGGCGACCCGGCGCTCGATCCGCCGCGGGTGCACCATGAACTTCTTCCCCTCGCCGCGATGGTCACCGAGGATCACGTTCTCGGCGACGGTGAACGGCGGGACGAGGCGGAAATGCTGGTGCACCATGCCGATCCCCGCCACGAGGGCATCGCGCGGCGATGCGAACGAGACCGGCCGTCCAGAGAGCAGGATCTCGCCGGCGTCCGGCCGGTAGAGGCCCGTCAGGATGTTCGAGAGCGTCGACTTGCCCGCGCCGTTCTCTCCGAGCAGCGCGTGCACCTCACCCTCTGCTGCCTCGAAATGCACGCCGTCGTTCGCGACGACGCCCGGGAACCGCTTCGTGATGTCGCGGAGTTCGACGGCTGCAGCCATAGAAAAAGGGCGGGCGGGACCGAAAGCCCCGCCCGCCCGTCACGCCTTTAGCCCTTCGGGCTCCCGATGACTCCCTTCACCAGGTAGCTCATCGAGTAGAGGTCGTTGAAGGTCGGGCGCTTCCCCTTCTTGATCTGCACCTTGCCCTTCTGGTCGTAGATCGGGCCGCTGAACTCGTTCCACTTGCCGCTCTTGATCAACGCCGTCTGCGAGGCGATCAGCTGCTTCGTCTTCGCGGAGACGCCGGGGCCGAACGGTGCCAGCTTGGTGAAGCCGTCTTTCAGGCTGCCGTAGTAGTTGCCGGTCTTCCAGGTGCCGTTCATCGCGGCCTTGGTCCGCTTCAGGTAGTACGGCCCCCAGTTGTAGACCGCCGCGGTGAGCCACTGCTTCGGCGCGAAGGTCTGCGCGTTCGAGTCGTAGCCGACCCACGGGACG